>JAQUUP010000020.1 GCA_028693815.1 Candidatus Omnitrophota bacterium | reverse complement strand
TGCAGCTTCTTGTGCATCATCTCCCTCAGCCGATACAATAAGCTTGCTCCCTTTTTCCGCAGCCAACATCAAAATACCCATAATTGATTTTCCATTAACCAATTCAGGCCCCTTACGCACTGTAATTTCGGAATCAAATTTATTAGCAATCTGAACAAACAAAGCTGCAGGTCGTGCATGCAACCCTTGATCCGTTGTAACAGTAATTTCTTTTTCAACTCTTAACATATTTAACTATCGTTTAATAACTCTATGTTTTTCAATTAAATTAATCAATGCTTGTGTTAATTTCTTAGAATCATGGCGCACATAATCATCAACACCCAACAAATCTTCAGCAGCAACTTTTGCTCCAAGGGTTTTTATTTTATCCGAGTCAGCGATCACCGGATGAGAATTTTCTTCCTCATACCGCTTTAAAGCATCAACGGGAGCCTGCATATTGTTAATAAGAGCCGCGTCAATAATTTTTGGGCTTGTGTGTTCCATTAAAACTCTCACATGATCGCTTGCGCTATAGCCTTCAGTCTCTCCTTGCTGAGTCATCACATTACAAATATAAATTTTAAATGCACTTGATTTTTCAATCGCCTCAGTCATGCCATTAATAATCAAATTTGGAATAATGCTCGTATAAAGACTTCCTGGACCCAAAATAATAACATCAGCCGTTGCAATAGCATCAAGGGCCTCCTGTGTCGGTTTCGTATCCTCTGGTTTCAAATACAATCTTTTAATCGGTACATTCGCCTTTGGAATACTCGCTTCTCCTTCAGTGATGGACCCATCCATATACTCTGCCACCAAGTGAACATCATTTACTGTCGACGGAATAACTTTTCCACGAATCGCCAAAACCTTACTTGACTCTTTAACTGCTTTCTCAAAATCACCGCCTGTAAGCTGTACCATAGCCGTCAAAAAAAGATTTCCAAAATTATGTCCTTTAAGCTCAGAATCTTGTGAAAACCGGAACTGAAAAAGATCGCCCATCAAAGCTGGTGCATCCGCAAGCGCCACAAGACAATTACGAATATCACCAGGAGCAACAATATTAAACTCTTCCCGAAGGCGTCCCGACGATCCCCCGCTATCAGCAACAGTTACAATCGCTATCAAATTTGATGTGTATTCTTTTAAACCCAACAAAAGATTAGCAATCCCATGACCCCCACCCATTGCTACAATCTTTGGTCCTCGGTCAAGATATCGACGCTGATATAAAATATTAACAAGTTCTCGTTCTCGCTCAGGTAAAAATAAGGTAATTAAAGAAACAATAACTTTACCGATCCCCAAGACAACAAGAATAATCCCGCAAATAATAATAACAAATCCAAAAATGCTTACCAGCGTATACGATGTTGCAGCAAAAACAGATCCAAGCGCAACAATGCAAATTCCGAAAATAGACGTTAAAAGCCATCGCTTTACCCTCATTCCAGGATAAAACCATTTAGCAATATTTTCAATCATACCGTGATTTTTGTCACTCATGCTTTAGCTTTTTATAATCTAAAAATTAATGCTACAAAATCAATTTTTATTAACTAATACGTTCATCTTCGAGCGCAATTAATTTTAAAACAGCTTTTGTACTATCAGCTGATTTTAAGCTATCTCTAAAGAATTTGTCTTTTAAGAGACGAGAAATTCTGGCCAAAGCTTTCAGATGTGGACCAGCAGAATCGACAGGCGCAATAAGGAGAAAAAAGATATGGGCGGGTTCGCCGTCAAGAGAATCAAATTCAACGCCTTCTTTGCTAATACCAAGACTTGCCACAAGCTTATTGATTCCATCAAACTTAGCATGAGGAATCGCAACGCCTTGACCAATGGCAGTTGAACCTAATTCTTCTCTTGCAATAATGACATCAAAGATTTTACCTTTATTTTTTTTGTCAACAACATCTGCATCAACCAAAAGCCCAATCAGCTCTTGGACAACTTCTTTTTTTGTTTTTTGTTTTAGATCAACCGAAATCGCCTTTTTACACAAAAACTCACTTAACTTCATCTGACTCCTCCTTAAGATCCATCATTAACCCAATCGAAAATAAATTAAAAGCGGCGGATGAGGCTCGAACTCACGACATCATCCTTGGCAAGGATGCATTCTACCACTGAATTACCGCCGCATGATTTTATAATAAATTCTTACAAATGATTCTTATAAGTGGGCGGAAGAGGACTTGAACCTCCATGAGTTGCCCCACTAGTTCCTAAGACTAGCGCGTCTACCAATTCCGCCATCCGCCCGTAAAATCAAGTTAAAAGAACAATGTTCGATATTTGGGCAGAGCCTTTAGCAAGGCTCTGCCCCAAATGGTGACCCACCCGCGACTTGAACGCGGCACACCAGCCTTAAAAGGGCTGTGCTCTACCGGATGAGCTAGTGGGTCAAAAAACTTAAAAAGAACTATTTACCAAACTCTTCCAATTCTTTATCTTTAGACTCTAAAATACCATCAACTTCTTTAATAAATTTATCGGTTAGCTTCTGAATCAATTCTTGCCCAGAAAAACTATCATCCTCAGAAATCTTCTTTTCGCTCTCTAAACTTTTCACCTTATCATTTGCATCGCGACGAATAGATCGTATCGAAACACGTCCTTTTTCTGCCATCTCCTTGACAAGTTTAGTAAGCTCCGCACGTCGCTCTTTAGAAAGCTGCGGAATACTTAAACGAATAATTTTTCCATCATTCGATGGAAGAATGCCAAGTTTTGAATTAGTGATCGCTTTCTCAATAGCTGCAATAGCTGCCGGATCCCAAGGCTGAATCATAACAGTCCGTGCGTCAGGAACAGAAATAGAAGCGATCTGCTTAACCATTGTTGGCGTTCCATAATAATCTGCATGAAGCCCTTCAATAAGACCTGGGTGAGCTCGCCCAGTTCGAACCTCTAAAAATTCTCGAGCAACTGACTCAATTGTTTTCTTCATCTTTGCTTCTGTTTCTCGAACGACTTCTTTGACAATCATTGCGCACCCCCGTTTATTTTACGGTTGTTCCTATTTTTTCACCAAATACCGCTTTTTTGATATTACCAGGTTTGGTTAAATTAAAAACAACGATTGGTAAATTATTATCCATACACATACTAATCGCTGTTGCATCCATAACTTTTAAATTTTTGTTTAAAACATCGATAAATTTCAAACTCGTAAATTTTTTAGCATTTTTATCCTTAACAGGATCAGCCGAATAAACACCGTCTACTTTTGTCGCCTTCAAAATAACTTCAGCCCCAATTTCTTTTGCCCGAAGTGCCGCAGCTGTATCCGTTGTAAAATATGGATTCCCGGTTCCAGCAACAAAAATAATAACACGATCTTTTTCCAAATGACGCATTGCACGTCGACGTATATACGGCTCAGCAATCGCATGCATTTCAATTGCAGTCAAAACTCTTGTCGGGACACCTACATGTTCTAGTGCATTTTGAAGCGCTAACCCGTTTAAAACAGTTGCCAACATACCCATATAATCTGCAACAGAACGATTAAGATCAAACTTTTCACATTCAACCTGACCCCTAAAAATATTTCCGCCTCCAACGACTAAAGCAACTTTAACGCCGGATTTCCAAATTTCTTTAATTTGCTTAGCCAAGGAAACACAAATCTCAGCATCAATGCCATGGCCTTTAGTGCCTTGTATTGCTTCGCCACTTAATTTTAAAAGAATACGTTTATAAATTGGTTTTTTATTCAACTTCCCCAACCTTAAATCTAGCAAATCGGCTAACAAACATATTTTCACCAATCTTTGCCACAAGATTGTTAAGATAATCTTGTATTGTTAGTTTAGAATCTTTAACGAATGGCTGCTCCAAAAGACATACTTCTTTGCAAAATGCATCTTTATCTTTTTGCTCAGACAAAATATCTTCAGGGATATCTTCTTTGCGGACATATTTTGGATTCATGGCAGCAATATGCATAACCACATCTTTTGAAAATTGAATAAAATCATCATTTTTTGCAACAAAATCTGTTTCACAATTAACTTCAGCAAGCACACCAATCTTTGAACCCAAATGAATATATGTCTCAATGCGTCCTTCTTTAGCTGTTCGGCTTCCTTTTTTTGCAGCTAACTCTAAACCTCTTTTTCGCAAAACTGCCTTCGCTTTAGCAAGATCTCCGCCGGTTTCTTCCAAAGCCTTCTTGCATTCAATGACTCCGCAAGAAGTCATTTCCCTTAATTCTTTAATTGCGTCTACCCCTGTGCCCATTATTATTTCCTTTCAACTATATCTTATCATTATAAATTATTAAATTCTTTCTCAAAAAATACCTCAAACAGTCTCTTCTTGAGAGACGGCTTCTTGAGGCTTATCTTCAGCAATAGGACCTTCATTTTCTTCTTTTGCCTTTTTTTGAGTAGAAACACTTGTCATGTATCCTTTTCGACCCTCAACAACACTGTCAGTAATTATCGTTAAAATCAAACGAATTGATTTTAAAGCATCATCATTGGCTGGAATCGGATAAGTAACCATATCTGGGTCACAATTAGTATCAATAATTGCAACAACAGGAATATTTAATTTTTTTGCCTCACGAACGGCAATTTCTTCCTTCTTTGGATCAACAACAAAAATAGCCTGAGGAAGATCTTTCATTTCTCGAATACCATTAAGATCGCGGGAAAGTTTATTGCATTCTTTGCCCATGCGAGCAATCTCTTTTTTTGTTAGTTTTTCAGCCGTACCATCTTCCAAAATCTTTTCTAAATTAGATAGCTTCTCCAAAGATTTCTTTGATGTTTCAAAATTTGTCAAAAGTCCACCCGGCCAACGATAATTAACATAAAACATATCCGAACGTTTTGCCTCCTGAACAATTACATCTTGCGCTTGTTTTTTTGTTCCCACAAACAAGACACGCCCACCTTTCATTGCAATTTCATGCAAAAAATCCTTGGCCTGATTCAGACACTCTGCAGTTTTTTCCAGATCAATAATGTAAATCTTGCTTCTGGCGCCAAAGATAAAAGGTTTCATTTTTGGGTTCCATCTTTTTGTTTGGTGTCCGAAGTGAACCCCTGCTTCTAGCAGTTTCTTGATTAACTCGTTTGTCATCCTTCCTCCGTTTAACTGTTTTCGATAAAAGCTTACTTTTTATCATTCTAAAAAATTAATCCACATAGTATAACTAAGAATTAATATAAATGCAACATTTTCTTTTTCGCCATTTTTTAGACAAAAATAGCCATTTTCTTGTCATTTTCAGGCCTGAAACTGCGTTTCATAAAGCCTTTTATAAAGATCGCATTCCTCTAAAAGTCTTGCATGTGGCGCCATTCCAACAATTTCTCCGTTTTCCAAGACTACAATTTTTGTAGCCTTTTTAATCGTGGAAAGCCTATGTGCAATTGAAATAACCGTGCGCCCATTCATCAGCTCATCAATTGCTTTCTGAACATATTTCTCAGATTCTGAATCAAGCTGTGATGTTGCCTCATCTAAAATTAAAATCGGCGGATTCTTTAAAATCGCTCTAGCAATCGCAATACGTTGACGCTCTCCTCCTGATAAACGAAAACCTCTATCCCCGATAACAGTATCATAACCGCTTGGTAACCCTAGAATAAAGTCATGCGCAAAAGCCTTCTTAGCAGCCTGTTCAACTTGGTCCTGAGACGCCTCGAGATGACCATAAGTAATGTTGGCGCGTATTGAATCATTAAATAAAATTGTTTCCTGAGTCACAATGCCAATCTGGCCACGCAATGATTTGAAGCTCACATCTTTAAGATTTATACCATCAATCTCAACGTCACCCTTTGTTGGATCGTAAAATCTTGGAATCAAATTAACAAATGTTGATTTGCCAGCTCCGGTTGGTCCCACAACGGCAACAATCTCTCCAGCATTAATATCCAAAGTAATATTTCTTAAAATCGCTTTTGCTTCATCATCATAATGAAAATCAACACCCTTAATACTTATCTTATCTTGAATAACGCCAATACCTTTTGCCTCTGAACTTTCAACAACCGTTGGACTTGAATTTAAAACATCGTATATACGTTCATTAGCAGCCAATGCCTGCTGAGCAATAGCGTTAACATTGCTCAGTTTTTTAATAGGATTTAACAATGAAAGCAGCGAGCCTAAAAATAACCCAAAAATCCCAAAAGACACTTCTCCGGCAATAACTTGTCGGCCGATCCACAGCAAAATCCCAGCACCAAAAAGAGCTCCAATAAACTCTGTAATCGGGCTAATAATTAAAGTCCTTTTAGCTGCTTTCATCTTAAGTTTATAAAAATCACTGTTCTGATTCTTAAAACGATTTGTCTCGTAATCCTCCATACCAAAGGCTTTAACCACACGAATCCCTGAAATTGTTTCTAGCAAAAGTGAATTGATATCAGCCATTTTCCCTTGAGATTGATGAGATATTTTCTTCAACTTTCTTCCTATCTGCCTCATTGGAAAAGCAATAAAACCCACTAAAACAAGCATAACAATAAAAACTTTAGGGTAAATGAAAAGAACAATAGATACAAAAACAAGAACACGAAATGACTGATAAAAAAGATCCGAAACCCCATAAGAAACAGCATTGTCAATGACTGAAACATCATTTGTAATACGCGAAACAAGCTCTCCAGTCCTTTTTTTACTAAAATAATCCAACGACAAATTCTGAATCGTTTGGTAAAGACGATGGCGAATATCTCTCATAACACGCTGGGAGACATCATTCATCAAGTAACCTTGTAAAAAAGTAAAAATACCCTTAAGAAAAAATATAATAAGCATGCCGACAGAAACAATGTACAAAAGTTTCTCAGATGGCATAGCATTAATCGAATCAACAAAATTCATCACAAAAACAGGCGCCTTAGTAGGCAAAGTAATCTCGCCTTTTCCAAGAATCTTGTCAGCCATAGGAACAATTAATGACAGCTGAAATCCGTCAAAAATCGCCGAAACAAACATACAGCCTATCGCGGCAATCAAAACCCTGACATGTCCCTTTAAGAATTTAAGAAGTTTGAAGTAATTTTGCATATATGTATAGATATATAAATATTAAATTTCTAAGGGGTGCATCGTAGCATACTGATTGACTTTTGTCGAGCGATTTGTTATAGTGTCAGCATTATATAAACTTATTTATTTGTGAAATTAATACTATGTCTAATAAATTAAATGTTGCTGTTATCGGCATTGGGCACCTCGGTTCTCGCCATCTAAAAGTCTATCATGAACTTTCAAATAAAGTTAATCTTATTGGAGTCTGCGACGTAAAAGAACGCCGAACCAAGAAACTCGCAGATCATTATAAGGTAAAACTTTTCACTAGCCATAAAGATCTAATCGGAAAAGTTGATGCTGTTAACGTTTGCACCCCAACAACTTTCCACTTTAATATTGCCAAAGACTTCTTAAAAAACAATATCCACACCCTTATCGAAAAACCTATTACGACCACTGTCAAGCAAGCAGATGAGCTTATTAAAATTGCAAAAGAAAAAAAATGTATCTTGCAAGTTGGTCATATTGAACGATTTAATTCCGCTTTTGAAAGCATCAAGCATTTTGCTAAAAATCCAAAATTTATTGAATGCCACCGACTTAATCATTTTCCAAACCGATCACTAGATATTGGTGTTGTCATGGATTTAATGATTCACGACATTGATATTATTTTAGGTCTTGCAAACTCAAAAGTAGCTGAAGTTAGAGCTGTTGGAGTAAAAGTCTTAACACAGCTAGAAGATATTGCTAATGCCCGGATTACTTTTAAAAATGGATGCGTCTGCAACCTAACTGCAAGCCGTGTTTCTGACGAAGTCACACGAAAAATACGAATCTTTCTAGAAGATGCCTACATTTCTCTTGACTACATTAAACAAGAAGCTTTTATCTATAAAAAACATCGAAAGCTCATATCTAAGCACTCCCTTCCTATTGAAAAAGAAGAGCCTCTTAAAAAAGAACTCGAATCATTTATCGATTGCGTTCAAAACAACAAAAAGCCTATTGTTTCAGGCGCTGAAGGCCGCGACGCCCTATTGTTAGCTTTAGACATCACCAATCAAATATGGAACAACAAAAAAACCACCTAATCATTGTTGCTGGAGAAGCCTCCGGAGACGCACACGCAGCTAGCCTTGTTAAAGCCATTAAATATCTTGATCCTCATGCTACATTTTCAGGTCTTGGAGGTAAAGAAATGGGCTCAAGCGGTGTCGAACTTTATGCCGACATCACTAAAATTGCAGTTATTGGATTTGTCGAAGTCCTTAAACATCTCTCAGAATTCAAAAGACTCTTTCGTTTAATCTTAGATAAAACTAAAGAAACAAACGCAAAAGCTGTCATCTTAGTCGATTACCCTGGATTCAATCTAAAACTTGCTCAAGAACTAAAGAAAACAGGCATCAAAGTCATTTATTATATTAGCCCACAAGTCTGGGCCTGGAATGAAAAACGTGTTGAGTTGATCAAAAAAATCGTTGATAAAATGATTGTCTTGTTTGAATTTGAAAAAGAATTCTACGCAAAAAAAGGCTTGGATGTCACTTGCGTTGGTCATCCACTTGTTGATGAAATAAAAATAAACAAAACTCGCGAGTCTATTATTGAAGATCTCGGTCTAGAAAAAACTAAAAAAACAATTGCACTTTTACCAGGCTCACGACAAAAAGAAATCACAAGCCTTCTGCCAGTCATGATCCGTGCGGCAAAAAATCTTTATCAAAAGAATCAAAATCTACAATTTCTAATTCTAAAAGCACCGACGATTACAGATGATCTTCTAAATAAATATCTATTAAAAAAATTTCCCATAAAAATCTTAAGCAATCAATCCTATGATGGTATTCGCGCATCAGATTTCTGCCTTGTTGCTTCCGGAACGGCAACGCTTGAAGTTGCCATTTTAAACAAACCAATGGTTGTCGTTTACAAAACATCTTTTCTAACATGGATCCTTGCCAAATTATTAATCAAAATT
Source organism: Candidatus Omnitrophota bacterium (assembly GCA_028693815.1). Classification (NCBI taxonomy): domain Bacteria; kingdom Pseudomonadati; phylum Candidatus Omnitrophota; species Candidatus Omnitrophota bacterium. The sequence continues at coordinate 27,247 of JAQUUP010000020.1, read as the reverse complement.
CCTTATATTGGACTTGTTAATGTTGTTGCGCAAAAAAAGATTGTTCCTGAATGCATACAACTTAACGCAACTGAAATAAAAATAACATCAGAAATTATTTCCATTTTAAGCGATCTTGTCAAAATAGAATCTATCAAAAAAGATCTCACGAAAGTAAAAAACGCTCTCGGCGCACCAGGAGCAAGCATGCGCGCGGCAAAAGAGATTCTTTCTTTCCTAAAATAAATAATATTTACTAAGAATTATGACGAGCAGGATGAACCAAGCGCTCCATATGCTTGATCAGAACATCTTTGTCGACTGGTTTTGTAATAAAATCATCCCAGCCCATATTGTATTTTTCCATCAATGAATCTTTATAAGCCGTAATCATAATGACAAAGGCTTCTTTTCTAGGTGGGGTTAGATTTTCTTCTTGAGCTCGAATTGCTTTTAATACAGCAAATCCATCCATCTTAGGCATCGTAACGTCAAGAAGAATAAAATCAAAATGAATATTTTTAGAAAGGCTATCTTTGTAGGCATCTAATGCTTGCTGGCCGCTGGAGACATCTGTGCACGTTGCTCGGCCCTTTAAAGCATCGAGAAGTTTTTTCTTATTCTGAAAATCATCTTCAGCGATTAAAACATTCCACATGACTGACTCCGAAAGTCTCTTTTTCTTATTATAACGCAGAAAAAGAAATCAACAAATCATATTATGAATTAATGCAGGTGAATCATTTCAAAATCTTTGGCCTTAATCCAACCAAGCTTCCCATCTAAGCGTTCGATCTTTGCCCAATTATCTTCAGCTTTAACAACATTAATTCTTGAGCCAATGACAAGGGAAAAATGCGTTGTGGCATTATCTTGTGGCTCAAATTTAGCATCAGTATCAAGCATAATGATTGCCGCTCGATCTTCAGCTAAAACTTTAGTAATCAACATCATCGAACCGAAAACAATAATAACAATAAAAATTCCAGAAATAATAAAGATTTTTTTCTTTGGCCACTTGCTCAGCATGCCGAAAACAACAAAAAACCCAAGCACAATATAAAGAGCTAGAAGAAACCAAACAATTTCATTGCAGGTAAACTCATCTCTGATTTTCTCTATGATGCGGCCTAAAAACATCTTTTTTGTCAAAAGATTATGTGCTTGCGTGAGCGAATAAGCATACTGCTCATTAGAACGTAGATCACCATCTCTTGGAATAAAGAATTTTGCACGCTCATAATTAACAATCGCGCGACCAAGATCATCAATCTTAAAATAGCTATTGCCTAAATTATAATAAAGAACACCGTTAGCAAATCCTAAACGGACAATGTCCTCATAAAGATCAATAGCTTTTCGGTACTCTCCGTCTTTATAAGAAAGATTTGCTTCATAAAACTTTGATACAACATCTTTGGGAGCTGCCTCGACATTGCCGAAAAATACAAAAAAACTAAACCCAAACAATAAGGGAATTATTTTAAAATTTTTCATTTTACATCCTCTCAAAGAAATCAATAATGCTTTGAAGATCTTCATAATTCTTTTCCATATTTTCCACATCTCCAGAAATGGCTCCATATCGAACTGCGTCGCATTGAGCCAAAAGTGTTCTTGTTTTAGTCACAATATCAGACGCAATCTTTTCTTTACTTAAAAATAGGTCAATTTCTTTATCCGTAATCATGCCCTCAGGGATAGAAAGTTTATGACTAAAATATTGCTGCAAAAGCTTAAAAACAGTGTCGTAAAATTCCTGCGCTTTTCCCTGATCTATAAGTTGTCTTGCCTGCTTCAATCTTTTTTTTGCTTTCCTAGGAGCGCGCAGCCTCTTTGCATAAGCTGTATCTGTCTTCATTCTTTCTTGCTGACGAAAAATAAAACAAAAACCTACAACAAACAGTGCATATCCAATCACAAAAATCCACAAACGAATATCTCGATATAAAACCCAGCCCAAAGAAAAAAATGCCCCTGGATGTTCTTTTATAAAAACAATGTCACGTCCTAAGCGGTCGTCCTGAACACCGGTTGGCTGCTCTCCCGAAAGCTCTACAAGCCTTAAAGGCTGTGTTGCCTTTACTTTATTAACAATTAACGGAAAAGGTCCTTTTGTAATAGTTTTATATTTCCCTTGGTCCACGTCAAAATAAGAAAAACTGATCACTGGGATTTCTTCAATATCTTCAGATTTTGGAATTAAAACTTGTTCTAAAATCTTGCTTTTATTTTCTTGCTTAATTTCAGGATCATAAACTTTAAAATTATCGCTATTTTTAAAAGATGGCATGGTCAAACTCTTAAAATTTCCATCCCCTGAAATCGTCATTTTAATCGTCACAGGATCACCGACATTAACCTCTTGTGGGCTTGCCGAAACAGAAAAATTAAACACCCCAACTCCATCTGAAAAATTTTCTGGAGCCCCGTCCGGTAACGGCAATATCTCAATTTCGATCGGTTTTGATTTTAGCGTAATCGGACGCTTCTCATGCGACCCAAGAAAATTATCAAAAAAAGAACTCGAAAATACTCCAAAATCATCGAACAAAGAATCTTTTCGGGAAGCGCTCTTATACAAAAGATTACATGTCAACTCTGCAGGCCCCAAAGAAAGCGTTCCACATCTAGAAGGATAGGCCATAACATTAAATTCAATAATATTATATGAAATGCCATTAATAGAATCCTGATATTGTTGAGGCTTAGCAAATTCTTCAAAAACAAAACCTTCCTGCTCAATTGCAGGAAACTGAACATCTTGAACAGGAATATTAGAATAAAAAAGCTTAATGCTTACCGGAATTCTCTCGTTTAAATATGCTTTTTCTTTTTTTATTTCCAAGGCTAAGAATATTCTATCACCAAGATCCTCTTGATCAGAATTCGCCGCCTGAGATGAGAATGAATCACTTTTTGACTCAACGATCTCAAGGTCAATTGGCTTAGAAGAATATTGTTTTTCCTCAATCGTAATGCCAAAACCTGGAATTTGAAAACGCCCTAACTGCTGAGGGAACAAAATATATTTATAAGATATCGAAGAAGAATATTGTCCGTTAACAACAGAAATGCTTGTTGAAGGACCAACGTATTTTGATTGAAATCCCTGAATCTCTGGAAGCTTAATCGGGGAAACGTCTTGGGTTCCTGTGACCGTCAAACTAAGCTCAATCGTTTCATCTAAAGCGACCTTGTTACGATTGACAGACGTATTAAAATCAATATCCTGCGCTAAACCAAGCGTTGCGAAGAATAAAATAAAAAATAAACAAACTAAAAAACTTCTCTTAATTCTTCTATTTCTTTTTATCATCATCAACTACCAATCTTTTCCTATCGGAACATCCTGCTTTTGAGGAACTAGGTTAAGAAGTTTTTTTGGTTCTTCATTTTGCTCATAATTACGGAGCATGGCCGAGGCCTCTTGTTTTGTCATTTTCGATTGATCCTGAGGTTGCCCTTGTGACTGCTGCTGATCTTTCTCGTCAGTCTCTGATGACTGAGACTGAGATTCTTGCTTCTGCTGTCTAGGTTCATCCTGCTGTTCTTTTTGATCTTGTTGAGAAGACTGCTCTTGCTGATCAGTTTGATTCTCTTTTTGTTCTTGCTGTTGGCTAGGCTGATTCTGCTGACCTTGCTGCTGATCTTCCTTTTGTTTTTCTTTGTTTTCGCTTTTGTCTTTCTGCTCTTTATTCTGCGACTGATTTTGCTGTTGCTGCTTTTTTTGATCAGACTCGCTTTCTTGGTCTTTATCCTTATTCGGCATCGGACATTGCTTGTCCTGCTGCGTTTCCTTTTTCTTTTTTAATCTCTCTAATTCTTTTTTAACAAATTTTCGGTTAGCCTCAACATCCTCATCTTTTTCATCAAAAACAAAAGCCTTTTCATACGACTCAAGGCTTTTTTCTAAAGATTGAATAGCCAAATCCAAATTCTCTTCTTCTTTTAAAATACCGCTTTTATAGAGTGTATTTCCTATATTATATTGCGTTTTTTCCTTAAGAATCTCATCTTCTCCTAACAATGCTTTTTGAAAAAAACTAAGCGCTTCATCAAATTTCTCTTGATTGTACAGCGCTGTTCCCATATTAAAATTAATAATATCAGAGTCTGGCTTCTTGCTCAAAACCTTCTGGTATTCTTTTAGCGCCTCTTCATATTTTCCTTCATGATAAAGCGCATTTCCCCTCTTAACATCACCAGCCTGCGAAGCAAAGGCAACACCAGAAACGCAAAACAAATAAATAGCAATTATACTAAGAAATATTTTCATATTTTTTTTCGAGTAGAAATAGCAGCTTCCATTATTAAAAATAAACAAGCAATAGCCAAAGGAATTTGAAATCTTTCCGTATACTGCTTTTTCATCTTGCTTTCGATTTCTCGTTTTTCCATTTTTGATAACCGTTTTTCATAAATATAATCGAGACCAAACTCTGCTCCACTAGAACGAACATAAGCACCACCTGTTAACAAAGCTATTTGCTTAAGCATTTGTTCATCTAGCCGAGATTTAACAAAATTACCATCGTTGTCTTTTAGAAATTCATAATCTCCTTGATCATTCCTAATTCGAATCAGCTCACCTTCAGGCGTTCCTATGCCAACACAAAAAATCTTAATGTTCTCTTGTGCCGCTTTCTTTGCCGCCGCAATGGGATCCCCTTGCAAATTCTCCCCATCTGTAATAATAACAACAGCCTTATATTGACTAGGAACTTTTTCATAGCCTTTCATGGCTTCATGAATAGCGCTTGCTAAAGATGTTCCTCCTCGAGAAACGGTGTTTAAATCCAAATCATCCAACGAAATCAAAAAACCACTATAATCAACAGTAAGCGGACAAGTCAAGAAAGCCGAACCTGCAAATGCAATCAACCCGATGCGATCACCTTGCAATTTTTTGATAAGATCTTTAACCGCTAACTTGGCGCGCTCTAATCGATTTGGCTTAACATCATCAGTCATCATGCTCTTGGAAGTATCAATGGCAATAATAATATCAAGTCCTTGCCTTTTAACTTCATGCCATTTAAATCCCCATTGCGGTCTTGCTAAAGCAATAACGGAAAAAACAAAAACTAAAACCAAAAGAATTCCTTTGAATATTTCCATCCTTTGATTCTTATTTGCAGCAATCTTCAAAAGTAGCTCTTCTGAAACAAACTTTTTTATTATTGTTTTTTTGCGTCTAAAAGCCCAAACCAAAAATAATCCTATGGCAATCGAAAACCACAAAAAATTTAAATTTTGAATCTCTGCAAATTGCATTTTTAAGGAATCCTCAAAAATAATGTTCTTGATAATATGATCTCAACGCATAAAACAAATAATCCCAACCCTAAGAAAATCCAAAACAACTGCTGATAGTCTCTATAGCCAGACTGTTCAATTTCTGTTTTCTCAAGCTGATCAATTGCCTTGTAAATATTACGCAACGACTCGGTGTCCATCGCCCAAAAATACTCTCCAGAGGTTACCTTGGCAATTTCTTTCAAAGTTTGATCATCGAGATTGATCTCCACATTCTGATAGCCTGTCCTCCCCCAAAAATCTTTAACAGGAAAAGGAACCAAACCCTTAGTCCCGACCCCAATAGTATAAATTCGAATCTTATTAGCTTCAGCAATTTTCGCAGCTTCAATCGGATCAATCTTTCCAGCGTTATTAACTCCGTCTGTTAATAAAATAATAATCTTGCTTTTTGCCTTACTATTTTTAAGTCGTGCAACTGATGAGGCAACCGCAGATCCAATAGCTGTTCCATCCTCAATTAAGCCAAGCTTTAAACGTTCTAAGTTTGTCAAAAGCCAATCGTGATCCAAAGTTAACGGGCAAAGAGTATAGGCAAAGCGAGAAAATGCCACAATGCCGATTCTATCATTTTTTCGTCCATCAATGAATTCTTCAACAACACTCTTAACGATATCTAAGCGATTAACACGTTTATTCTGAAGTTTAAAATCTTCTGCAGCCATGCTTCCAGAAACATCAATGGCTAAAACAATATCAATCCCCTCTGTTTTGTGCTGAACTTCTTCCAAGATCTGACGAGGACCTGCCAAAGCAATCAAAAAAAACAAAATCGATAAAAGCCGCAAAACAAAAAAGTTTTGGCTTATTTTAACTTTAAAGCTTTTCAAGACACCTTGCAAAGAAATTCCGGAAGAAAAACGAAATGTTGGTTTTCTCTTATATTGACACACAAAATAAATCAAAACAAGAACAACCGGCGCTATGAGTAAAATCCAGGGATCCTTAAATTCCATCATCTGTCTGCCTTGTTTCATCAATCAATTTCTTAGCCAACAAGAAACTATTATCCATTTCACTAATTTCTGGTCCATATTTAGCAAATTTGACCATGTCGCAAGAACCTAAAAATTCATATAAAAGATTTTTTTTTGAAAACACCAAAGCTGGTGCCTGATTAACAGCATGCAAAAATTCATCAGTTGTCATTTCGGGCGCCTTAATTAAAAATTGTCCTTCTAAATATCTTCGAACAATATCCGAAAGCTCAACATAATATTGCTGAATCTCGCCTGATCCTGGAAGATTTTTATTCCTTAAAACTTCCAATCGTTCATAGGCGATCAAATACGGTGGCTTTGCTGACTCAACAGCCTTTGGTTTCATTTTGCGACGACCATAAAAATATCGGAACAAAAAGAATCCAGCTATCAACAACGCTAAAAAAAGAATCAAAAAAAGAAAAAAATAATTTCCCGGAAATTCTACCGGTGGCTTAATTCCCCGAAGCCCCTCGACTTCTTGTGCAAAACATTCTCTTAAAAAAAACATATTTTACCGAAACCTTCTTTTTCTCTTTATAAAGAATTTCGTCAGCTCGTGAACATAAGGAACATCTGTTGAAACATTAATAAAATCCATTCCAACAGAACGAAACAATTCCTCTCGTTTTAAAATGCGCTCTTGCGCATCTTTGCAATAACGTTCCCGAATCTGCGCGCTTGTGGAATCAACAGAAAATACTTCCTGCGTTTCAGCATCTTCAAGCTCAAGAATTCCGCAATCAGGAAGATTGCGCTCTCGAGGATCATTAAGAGTCACAGCAATTAAATCATGACGCTTATTCGCAATAGCCAAATCTTTCTTCAAACGCGTCACAAGATTATCTTCAAAGAAATCAGAAATTAAAAATGATACACTCTTGCGCGTTGTGACCTTACTTAAATATTCCAATGCCTGACAGATATCAGTCTTAAATCCTTTTGGCTCATAATACAAAACCTCTCGGATAACACGAAGAACATGGCGCAAACCTTTTCTAGGTGGAATAAATTTTTCAACACCATCTGTGAAAATAATAAGTCCCACTTTATCACTGTTTCGAATAGCAGAAAAAGCCAAAACAGCAGCAATCTCAGCTGCGAGCTTACTTTTCAACTCATTAACCGTTGCAAATTGACAAGATCTTGATACATCGACAAGAAGCATCACAGTCATCTCGCGCTCTTCAACAAATTTCTTAATATACGGCTTTCCCGTCCTTGCTGTAACATTCCAATCGATTGTGCGAATATCGTCTCCGGGCTGATACTCGCGTACTTCATCAAACTCCATACCCCGGCCCTTAAAGACACTGTGGTATGCGCCAGCAAATACATCAGTCACAAGCCGAGATGTCGTTATTTCAATACGCCGAATATTTCTTAAAACTTCCTTAGGAATCATGGCTAATATTTAATTCTTATGGAACTTCAACCTCATCAAATATCTTTTTAATAATATCCTCAGATGTTTTTTCTTCCGCCTCTGCCTCATAGCTTGGCGTAACACGATGACGCAAAACATCCATTCCTATAGATTTAACATCTTGGGGAGTCACATAACCACGTCTTTGAATAAACGCGTAGGCCTTGGAAGCTACCGCAAGATAAATGCTAGCGCGTGGCGAAGCGCCATACTGAATTAATCCTTTAAGATCAGCAAGATTATAATTTTCAGGGTTTCGAGTCGCTTCAACAAGATCGACAATATATCGCTCAATCTTTTCATCCATATATATTTCATCAATCAATCCACGAACACGCACAATATCTTCAACAGTAACAATTTCTTTAACATCAATTTTCTTTTCAGTAAATGACATTCGCTTCAAAATTTTATATTCCTGCTCTTTTGTCGGATAAGTAATGTTTACTTTTAACATAAAACGATCTACCTGCGCCTCAGGCAAAGGATATGTTCCTTCTTGTTCAATCGGATTTTGAGTTGCCAAAACTAAGAACGGATTGTCTAACTTTAAAGTTTCTTCTCCAATCGTCACTTGTCTTTCTTGCATAGCCTCAAGCAAAGCACTCTGAACCTTCGCTGGGGCACGATTAATTTCATCAGCTAAAACAATATTTGCGAAAATCGGTCCTTTTTTTACGCGAAACGTTGATGTCTTTGGCTCATAGATCATTGTTCCAGTCAAGTCTGCTGGCAACATATCTGGAGTAAACTGAAGTCTTTGAAACTTTGCTTGAATCACTGAAGATAACGTCTTAACCGCCGTTGTCTTCGCCAAGCCAGGAACACCTTCAATAAGAATATGGCCATTAGCCAAAAGGCAAACCAAGAGTCGTTCCAGCAAATATTCTTGGCCAATAATTACTTTTTGCATTTCAAAAAGAATACCGTCAAGAAAAGAACTTTCTTTCTTAACCTTCTCATTAATCAAAGCAATATCTCCTTTTTCAACCATTGCTATCCTCCTTATTATAATTATATTTTATGTTATCCATTATCAATACAAGCGAGCACGCTCACTTGCCTATTTTGCAAACTTTAACACACCATTGGCCGCAAGCCTATCTTTACAAATAGGTTGTCACGTCCTAAATCTATTTCTTTGGGAAATGTAATAAATAAAAAAATGAATAAGAATGGAAATAAATTTTCTAAAAAGCGCATCGAGAACCTCTTAAAAGAAAACATCAATACATTCACACTCTCCGTTTCGGATGCGTTCAGCATAAGGAGATGGAATAATCTGACTTTCAAGCTCAATATTCTTTTTATCATTAGCAAAGCTCAAAACAATTTTCTTGATTTTGAATTTTGATTGATCAAATGTATCTATGCGCTCTGAATTATGATAAACAACAAGTGTTCGCGCAATAAAATTAAAAGCATATGTATTTTCCGGTAAAGAAATAGTGCACCACTTCTTCGATAGATCACGAAAACATGCGGTTGTTGGCTTTGTCGTAAACATAGACTTATCCAAAATCGGTTTAAACTCAAGCTGTAACTTCCCATTTTTGTCTAATGAAAAAGGTTTTATGCCAACATTCATAAAAAGCCACATGTGCACGAACTCAGCCGTTGAGCCACTTAATCGAGCGACATATCCTCGACCATGACTCTTAGGGTCTTCATGAGCGCTGCTAACAATAAACGATGAATTTTCTAAAATACTACGACTATATTTCTTTGGATCCAAAAAAGGAACCACTGTATTTCTTAAATTAGAATAAAATTCTTCATAAAGCCCACACCGTAAAAGCTCAAGCAAGAATTTATATTCCATGTGTAACCAAATCGATTCGTTTTCAAGCCAACCAGCAGGAAATATTCGGGTCCGTCCGATTTCAGATGATTCGCCAGATAAATCAGCATTGACCTTATACATCTTTAATTTTTGGTCAAACAGCTTGCTCGCTCGAACTTTTTTGTAATATTCTCTTGCTCCTTGAATGCTCGTTTCAGATCGAAGCGCATGAACAAAACCCTCAAGAAATGGCGGCAAAGCATGTCTCTTGAATTTTAATGGAGCAACAAATGGCAAATTTTGATCGTTTACTTGTTTAAGCTTCTTATAGTCAACAAGCTCATGACTAAAATAAGTCGCCAGCACTCCTTTTTCATCCTTCGCAAGAACAATTGCTTTATCTATTTTCTTAAGAACAAGATTTAAAAACTTTTTTATTTTTAAAATAGAAACAGCTCTTTCCTTTCCGGTAATTCCCATTAAAACAGAATGACGATACGCTTCTTTGATATCATTTGATTTCTTCCAGTAGGATAAAGAACCAGTCTGTTTCAAAAGAGCATCGCTTAACTTTGACAAGAAGCTCGCTAATTCCTCAAAAATATCAACAGAATCCTGATCATTTGCTTTTATCTCTTCTAATGAATTTAACAAAAACAGACACGCCCTCTTAACTTCTAATGTTTCAGAAATTGACGAACCAAAAAGCCCTGGCAATCCATTGAGAGCATCATACCAATTTGGTTTATCAGCCTCCATCTCAACACCAATACCAGAGGGATCCAAAGAAGCTGCTTTATTAACAATGAGACATAAAAGCTTGACGATAAGATTGGTATGATAAACACGTCCTGTTCCATTATGAACTCGTAGTTTATTATCTTTCTTGGAGACAAGATCTTTTGATAACTTTGCCACAGATTGATATTGACGAGGCCCACGCTCTGTCAAAACATATTTTCGACATCGAGGCAAAACATAATGATCATTATGATAAAAAGTAAATGCCTTTTTGTCTGCAAGCAAATCTTTGAGGTTTTCAGGATAAACATTCAAATAGCTTTCAATCAAATCGAGATTATACGTCCAATGATCTGTCCAAAACCCTTCCCCGTGATCTGCTAACTCGCGAATATGACAAGAAGAAAGAATCGTTGTTAAAAATTCTCTTGGCCTTACAGTCAGCTTAATGTCGTTTTCAAAAATAACTTTTAGAACTTCGCCTGGAAAGAAATCCTTTTCAAGAAGATCGCTAACCATTTTTCGATTACCACTGCTTACGTATTTCTTAACCAAACTCGTTGCTAATTTAGAATTAGATAAAGCAAAAGCTGTCCCTCTGACAACAAGAGGATTGTATCCATCAGCTTGACTCAAATTTAAGAAATTAATAATACCAGTGTCTTTAACATCTTGATTAAACCAAATATCGTTACGCCTATTTTGATTAACATCCCGATAGTTACCGTTTCCTTGAGATAAAAATGTTGGGTTTAAAACAAAATAATTATAATCTCTTTCTGGATCTCCATGCTTTCGACTAAACACATTAAAAGACACGCGACCTTGCTCTGTTTTAAACGAAACGGGAAGACCTCCACGCAAAACATTATCAACAAATGTTTGCATCGAATACAAATTAAATTCTCGAGAACCACTATTCGTAAAAACTAAATTTCGAATCTCATCAATAACGGCACGGCTTCGATCTGCTTTGACATCTAAATAATCGCCATAAATACTTTTTTTAACAATGCGGTTCAGCTCAGGTTTACTGTGAATGTGTCCAATCAAAGATGTGATCACGGTTTTTTGTCCTGCTTTAAGCGAACTTTTAGCAAAGCTCATGGCAGACGGTGTCTTGTTTCTCGTCTTCTGATCCTTGGGAACCTGAAAGTTCTTTTCGTCAACAAATGCCTTTGGATAAATAAAATCTTTAGCCTTTCCAAAAATACATGCTGACTGAACAATCGGATCTAAAAGTTTTGGTGTCTTGCCATTTTCTTGAAAACTAAAATAAAAATTTCCTTCCGTAATATTCTCAACACACGATTTATCAGAAACAACAACCTTCAAATTATAGTAGGCAGCTTTTTTCTTTAAATTACTAACCTGAATCCAAGCTTCAACCGTTCGAGAAATATCTTTTAAAAGTCGATCATTTAAACCATAAGGAACAATCGCAGGCATGCCGTCAATAATTTCAATATCGTATTTTTTCTTAGATAAGTTTTTAACAGAGACTTTTCGAATTAGCGCTGCATATTGCTCTTCAGGCAATGTCGCATAATTAACTTCAACGGAAATACCTAATGTCTGGTTAACCTCTTCAATGGTCAAATCGTGCGCTGAAATTGCCATCTTTTGAGTACGCTTAAATTGACAATTGGATAAATTTTCCTGAAATGGTTCATAAAAAATAGTCTTGTTGCCACTTTTGATTTTAAGAAACGTACGAAACCCTTGAGTAGAAACGTGTCGATACGCCTTATTAGCAGGCTGAAACTCCATAATAGATTTGTCTTTGCTCTCAATTCCAAAACTCGAAACACATTGACCACGATTCACATAAAAAACCCACATCGGGATTCCCCACGCCCCAGCGATTCCAGGAAAGAAATTAGTAAACGTCTTTGTATTATTATAATTCTCAATTACAAATCGATCTTGATTATCTAAATAATACGGATTGAGTTCTACTCCTTTTGCATTCATCAAGTTCCTTTTGTTTTATCGTTTAACTTAGTACGGATCGACTGAACTTCTAAAAAAATTATAAAATCCAGATAACTTAGCTCTCAATATAGGCCAAGAGATATCTCTATCTCCGAAACGAATACGATTTAACTCGTAAACATCTTTATTCAACTGATCGTATCCACGATTAGTTGTGCATGCGGATTTATATCCAAAATCTTTCGCTATCTTTTTTATAAAATCATTGAATCCCCCGGTTGGATAACAAAGATTATAAATTGGATGGCCCACCTTTCGCTCAATAGCTCTTTTACTATCTCTGATCTCTTTGATCTGCTCTTCTTCTGAAACCCCTGGCAAATAAACATGCGACAACGTATGGCTTCCAGCCATAATCCCAAATTGTTCCATTTCTCTTATTTGATCCCAAGTCAAATACCCTTCTGTCCCAATTTTCGCAGAGCTGATAAAAATGGTTGCTGGAAATCCATATTTCTTTAAAATTGGAAACCCTAATAAATAATTATCCTCATATCCGTCATCAAAAGTAAGAACAACAGTGTTGTGCGGAATCTTTTCGTTATTAACGATTGCCTCAACGAGAGCATCTAAACTAATTACATTATAATGATTTCGCTTCAAAAAAGACATTTGGTATTCAAAATTGCTCGTTCCAACTCCGTTAAGACGATGAACATCTGTTTTTTCTTCAACATTATGATACATAATAATCGGAGTGGTGTATTTCCCATAAAGCTCCGTACCATAAGTACCAATAATGACTAAAAAAAGAATAGTAACAATAATAATTTGTTCAAATTTTTTCATAAAGTTTTTTATTCTTAAAATTACGAGAGTGATTCTCGAACTAAATTGCTAACCAGCTTATTATCCGCTCGTCCCTGAATTTTTAACCCAACAGCCTTCATAACTGCGCCCATATCTTTCATGCTAGCGGCACCTGTTTCCTGAATGACTTCCGCAATAATTTTCTTAACCTCTTGATCGGACATCTCTTCCGGCAAATAACTTCTTAAAATCTCTAGCTCTTTTTTTTCTTTCTCTGCTAAATCCTGACGATTCCCCTGCTCAAATTGAGCAATAGAATCTTGTCTCTGCTTAATTTGTTTTTTAATAATAGCAATCACTTCTTGATCTTCAAGCTGATCAATCTTTTTATCAATCAAAACATTTTTTAACTGAGCTCTCAAAAAACTTAAAACAGAGCTTTTAAAACTATCTCTAGCCTTCATCGCCTGGATATAATCTTTAGAAATTTGCTGCTCTAACATATTGCATTCCTTAAATGAGTGCCTGACTTGCGAAAGCCGGTAGACAACGTTAAGTCAGACTGCGCGAATTTATCCTGTAAGTTCCGCGACCTAGCGGGACGAATTAGGATTTTCTTATTATTAAATTCCTTCTATCATAATTGTTTTGTTTCTAGATTTCAATCCTTTTATGATTTCTATCTTTCCTTTTGAAATTTTGAAATGTTTGGCCAAAAATGCAACCAAGGCTTTATTAGCCTTTCCGTCAACCGCAGGAGCACTCAAATAAACCTTAAAAATATCATCCTCCTGCTTTATAAAATTTTTTTTGGCTCCCGCAATAACTTTGATATCAATTCGCATTATATTTTTAAGATAAAACCATTAACCCAGAATGACCGTAGAGCCATTTCTCACACTCTTTATACTTCGGCAAAACCTTTTGAACGCGATCCCAAAACTTACTAGAATGATTCGGCGTTTTTAAATGACACAACTCATGAACAATAATATAATCCATCACCCGAAGAGGGGCCATTACAATCTTCCAATTTAAATTAATACGCTTCGTCGAATGATGACAACTACCCCAAATCTTTTTTTGCGTACGGATGCTGACCTTGCTTGGATCAACCTTTAAAATTCGTGCAAAATAAAAAATCCGACTTGCCAAAATCTCTCTAGCTTCACGCTGATACCACTGAACAAACGCTTTTCTAACCAAAGGCTCGATATCTTCTTGTGCTAGTACTTTTGGAACATAGACATCCCAATGATCAGACGAAAACTGAATAGACACTTTCTTATTTAAAGTCTCTTGATAACAAAGCTTGTGTTTTTCTCCTAAAAACAAAAACTCCTCTCCATCGGAAAATAATCGCTTTGTTGAGCAAAAATGCCGCTTCTTAAATGCATTAATCTTTTGCTTAATCCAAAAAGCCTTATCTTCAATGAAATCAATAACTTCTTGTTCATTTAAGAAAGATGGCGCAAAAACCCGCACTTCTAAATCTTGATCAATTTGGATAGCAACGGTCTTTCGTCGAGGTGAACGAACATAAACGTAGGAAAGCGTTCCAGCTGCGGTTACAATTTGGCAATTCTTTATCTTCACGTGGCCTAATTATTCAAAAAGTGAAACATTGATATTAACTTTTTTTACTGGTTCACCTGATTCTTTAAGGCCAGCAGAGGTCTGCGCTGTTTTTTGTGCAGAAAAAATCTCCCCATCTTTGATCAGATAACCCTGATTTCCTTGAGCTAAGCCAATCGCATCTCTTTGATGCAAAATTTCCTTTTTAACCTTTCGCGCTTGACGTTTTAATGATGCAATTTTATAGCGAGATTCTCCAATGGCTTTCTTATGCTCTTTGATATTAGCCATTAATGTCGAATATTTCAAATCTTGCATCTGAATATTAATATTATCAACACGACTCTGAAAAGGTGCTGTCTGCGAAGACAACAAATCAGGATTTTCCTGAAGCAACAAATTAATCTCTGTTCTTAAGCTTGCCAGCTGTCCTTTTAAATCATCTCGTTCAGAAATTAATACTTTTGTCGAGGTATCCAAACCTGCAATACGCGCTTGCTCTAATGAAGACTTCAAGGCGCTAACTTCTTGTTTGGCTAATCCATAATCTTCCTGCGTTTGCGCAAGCAAGCTTTCTGTCTGAGAAAGTAACGCCTGAGTTGTATTGTAATTTTTTGTAAGTTCCGCAAGCACAAGAGACTGCATTTGATATGCACTCATCGACATTCGATAAAGATCCGCTTGTTTTTTGGAAGATCCCAGCATGAGATGATTTGACTTCTCAATTGTTTTTTGAATAGAAGACTGCTGACGCACCACCAGAATGCCTAAACCAACCGCCAAAATAAAAAGAACCAAATTTAAAATATCACCAAATCGATCAAAGCGCTCTATTTTTGCGATACGAGCCGATACCCGCTCTTTTAATCTTTCCATAATCTCAGAAGCAGGATTAATAAATTCAACTCCACAGAGCAAGCTTTGATTGAAGAAACTTTTACGCCTTGACCACACAATACGTCCCTGCGCTGGAACAAATTCGCCTTGTGCAGGAGAGTCAACCTGCATCTGAAGCACAGTGCCGTCTCCAAACGGCTTCATTGCTTTAGCTTCAATCAGCGCCCCTGAAGCGCTAATATCCCTAATTTTGCCAATACCAGAAACATCTGAACCTGACATCCACTTAATTGGAAGATGTTCCTTAACGCGAAATTGACTGCGAGCCTCTTTATAAAGTTTTTTTGGAAATCCGAATAAATTACGTACCATAATCCCCTCCTCGGAATTTGCGCATTATTTACGCTTAAAATAGAAAAAGCAACCCCTTGTTTTTAAGGCTGCTTTCTTAGATCTTTTTGATTATTTTTCATATCTATATATGCTTATATTATTATTAATATTTTAGCATAAAACAAATTTCTTGCAATAAAGGTTTTAATTACCAGCGAACCGTTAAAGAATCTTTTTTTTCGGCCTCCCGAACCTCCTGGCGCTTCTTGTTATACTTTTCCTGAAGATCATACTCTTCTTGCGTAAAAGCGCACCCTGAAACTACAAATAAAACAAAAATAATCAAGAATTTCTTTATGCTCATGGTCAAATCTCCTAAAACAAAAATTGCTGCTCTTCTTTTCTATAGACTTTTTGATTCTTAAAATCATCAATCGACTTATAATATTGACAAAATTCGCACGTTTCTGAAAATTCTGGCAGATGATCGTTGCATAAACAATCATAAGCACTTTGAATAACACCATCAACCCACGCATCATCACCAATATACCCTAAAACTTCAACATCAAAATCCAAATGACCATCAAAAGACTTTCTATTCTTATTCGCGTTACAATAAACAAAATAACCCGTATTAGAAACATCCAGGTTTTGTTTTCGCAGCAACCATTGATAAATTTCCATTTGGCGCTTATACGCTTGACGATATTCACTATTCAAAGAAATCGTGCCCGTGGCGCTTGTTGCTTTATAATCTACCACAAATAGCTCTCCTTTTGGATTAACCCAAAGATCATCGATCGCCCCGAATATAATTAAATTTCTTTTTGTATCCTCATATCGAATTCCCTTAAAATTCTCACGCCACTGATCCATATTTCGATGCAAAAAAGGAACGGCATCAATACGATATTTTTGCATCAATGGATGAGGCGTTTGCTCGCGCCGATAAAAATCAAATTCTTTTTTTAAAAGTTCATCCACAGTGCTATTAAGCGTAAACGCTGGCATGCTTGGATGATCGATTCCTAAGCGACGATCTAGATAAAAACACCGAGGACATTTTATAAAATTCTCTAATCGTGATCGACTCAAGCGAAAAGGAGACTTTGACTGCGGATTAAATAAATTTCGAGATCTTTTGTATGGTTTTTTTTCTAACATATACAGATAAAATAAGTTATGCTCTCAATGTCCCGACACCCTTCGGGTGCGGGACAAATTCGCACTTCTAAGTTATGTCGCCTTCGGCTCCATAACTTAAGTGCTTATTTGAAAATCATATCCAAAACATTTCCAATAATCTGCTCTTCGGGAGATGGATTCTGATTTGATTCGCCCTCACCCTCGCCGGATCCAGACGATTCATCAGAGCCTCCGCCTGTTTTCAAAACTTTACCTAAGACTTTTTGAAGCTCCTGACGCCCTTTATTTTTTAAAAGTCTTTTTCCGATATATTCTAAATCAGGAAAATAAGAAAGCTTATCCGGGGCCTTGCCCTTAATCATAACAGGAATCACAATTTCTTTGTTTTCATCAATCAAATAACTAAATTCCTCAATTGAATCAACCATGCTTTGCGATAAATCCTGAGGAATTATAATGCGCGCCTGAATGTCAGCGTTCAAATCAAAATCCAGTGTCCCTTTGCCCTCAAGACTAAAAATATCTGTCGCAACGCTTACAGAATCAAGATAAATTTTATTATCCTCGATATAAGACGCAAATATAACATTTGTTAAAGGGGTGTCTTTTTGTTTTAATTTTTCTTTATATTTCTCAGGAAGGTTTTGCTCTAATTTCTGAACTAAATCAGGAGCAAAATTAAGCTGGCTTAAAACAACTTTTAAAACATTAATATTTTCAAGCTTTCCTTCTTTAAGTGTTAAATTTTGTCGCCCCATCTTCGGCTGAAACGCCAATAAAGACGAAAATCCTGTGCCTTTAATTTCAGCGGAAGTTGACAAAAGTCCTAACAACTTAATATCTTGATCACCCTGATAAACTGTCTTGCCTAAATCAACATTTGAAGCATCTAAAGAAATATCATACTGTTGATCTTTCTGATAACCCAACACAGAGCCTTTAGCTAAAATATTCCCATCTCCCAGCTTAGCGGAAATTTGATCAATCGAAACATTATCTTCCTTGATTTCAACATTGGCGACAATCGAATGCAATGGCTCTTTCAAGCGACCACTTTCAATCTTACCGTTTTCAATCCCGCCCTTTAAATAAACAATCGTCATCTTTTCCGGGCTTATTTCCATTAAATCAATCGAACAAAATACTTCTCCTGCCAAATTCTTTTTAAGCTCTATTTGCTTTATTGCAGGAAGCATTGCAGCAATCTTTTCTAAGCTTAATGATTCTAAGTTTAATTTGAACTTTGTATCTCGAAGATACGCAACTGGTTTTCCAAGATCAATCTTTACCCTTCCATCAACTTTTATATTCTTTTCATCAGAAAACACTGCTGCTTCCAAAACAAAATCAAAAACATTGTTCAAAGAAAAATTATTTATTCCAAAAAATATCTTCGAAACTTCAATCGCCATCGGTTCATCACCGGTATTATCAACAAAATTTAATGTGCCATTTTTAATCGCTACATTCTTTATAAAAACCAAGGGAATCGCTGCTGCAGAAGAAAGATCGCCAGTAGATAGCACGCCCGGCGAAACAGCTGCTGGTTGAGCCGCGCCAGATGATGAATCCAAAAACTTAAATGTCTGAAAATTAAAAACACCTTGGTCGTTTCGAACAATCAAAATAGACGGATCAATAAATTCAATGCTAGATACAAAAACTTCACGCTTGGTTATTGTTGGAATCAAATCTAACTTAAGACGAGCTTGCGAAACTGAAAAGAAATTCTTTTTTGAAAAAGCCGGGTCATCCAAAACTTGAAGACCTTCTATTGAGGCAACAAGCCCATTAGCAAAGGAAAACGAAAGTGACAAATCTTTTAAAGAAACCTCTCTGCCTAGCACATTCTCAACCTGCGAAATAATCTGAGGTTGAAATTTTTTAATGTCAAACATCTTAATCAGAATAAAAATTCCGAGCGAAATAACAACAAGAAAAATACAAACAACAGAGATAATAATAACTAAAATTTTTGGTAGCTTCATTTTCTTTATAATCCTTTTTAAAATTTAAAAATCTTTTTCTGAAAAAACTTGGGCAGTAAAAACCTCTAAAACAACGGAAGGATCTTTCCATGCATCCGCAGGCAATCCAGCCTTATGCGCGCACAGGTAAGATAAAAATTGTTCACGATCCCAACCTTGATCGGTTGCAACTTGCGGCAAAAATAAACCCTTATGAGATGAGCCTTTGCTAACAATCACGCCATGAATGCCAAGCTCAATTTCGTCTAGATTGCTAATCCGCCACGGCTTTGATAAAACAGAAATCTCGATTTCTAAATCTTTAAGCTCTTTTTTGCTTACAGGAGGAAAACGGGGATCTTGCGAACATGCTGCAATCGCCATATTTCGAACAGTTTTATAAAGCGGTCCCTGGCCAAAAATATTACCAATGCAACCCCGCAAATTCCCATCTTTATGAATCGTCACAAAAGCGCCCTCTTCCTTCAAAAGCCGTTGATCAGTCTCGCTAACATCCAAAACTTTTCCTGTTTCAACATATTGATTTATAGTTTTTTTTGCAATTTCGATTAAACGTTTTTTTTGTGCATCACTCAACGGAATTGTTTTATCATCCTTTGCTTTCATTTTATTTTGCTTATAAAATACAGCCGAGAAATACCCAACAACAGAATTCTTGTCTCCTGTAATATCCGCCGAATCAGCATATTTTAAAACAGAGACATCAAGATCTCTTTTATCAGCATACAACATTGCAACGGTAGCAGGAAAAATACCACACAACTCAGAAAGGCCCTGCGAGCATCGTTCAAACAATTCTTCCGCATCTAACTCTTTAACAATGGCAATCGTCTTGTCATCCATGGCTTTCGCTGTTTTCCTGTCATGAAAATGAGACATATCACTGCTGACAACAATCAAAACATCTTCCCGAGCGCCGATGATCTTATCCAAAGATAATGCGAGATCTTGACATTGAGCAAGATTGAGTTGTCCGATAATCACGGGAACAATTTTAAAATCTTTAAATGTTCTCTGCAAAAATGGGATCTGAACCTCCAGCGAATGCTCTTGCGCAAACACCTCTGAAGTAAATTGAACATTAGTATTTCCTGAAATAAGCTGGCTGGCAAAATCTTCATCAACCTCAACTGATCCCAGCGGTGTTTGAAATGCCCCCTTGGCCCAAATAGATGATCCTGAAAGTTCAAAGCGATGTGTTGGAGCTAAAACAACAATCGTAGAATATTGCTGCTCTTTCGCTGCCTTGTATCCGTAAGCAGCCACCTCTCCAGAATAAAGGTACCCCGCATGCGGAGAAATAATAACTTGTATTTTTCCATCGACAGGGCTAGGCTTTGCCTTTGAAAGGAACTGATCAACTTCAGAAACAAGTTGATCTTTATCGGAAGGATAAAATTGCCCGCTCACATTAGGAGTCTTAACAAAATCCTGACTATTGGCGTTGACACACATAAGAATAATAATTGCAATCAAGCAATAACGAAACCATAAAACCTTCACAGAAATCCTTTAGGTGTTAAACAACTCACAAATTACTCTATTTTATTTTGATCTTTATTTTCTTCTAGAAAAATAAGCATCTGTTGCGAATAAAAATCCATAAACTTTTTTCCGTCTTCTGATTTTGTATCCGCAAGCTTAACGCCTATTTCATACTCTTGATCATCTTCAAGAAATTTAACCCAAACAACTTTTGCCGCCAAAAGTACTTTTTCTGAATCAGGAATCTGAACATAAAGATGAACCTCTTCTCCAATGCTTGCTTTATCCTTGATACAAAAACGCATTCCGTTGCCACTAATATCCAAACTTGACGTCATTGTAGGCTGATCTTGAAAAGCCGCAAGCTTATATTCTACAGGTAAAATCATTGAAAAACGTTGATACGATCTTCTTTCGTCCATATGCCTCCTTAAATGAGCGCATGATTTATTGAGCGTAAGCGACATAAATCATAGGCGCGAATTTATCCCGCACCCGAAGGGTGTCGGGATATTAAACATTTAGGTTTTCGAACGTTATCCCACGCGCGTGACGCGTTAGGATATTAAACATTTAAGTTTTCGAACGTGATCCCTCACCCGAAGGGTGTCGGGACTTCATCTCTACTCTTTTATCAATACCACTAAAAAGCCCCTGTGTCAATTGACAAAGGGGCTTTTTATAATATATATAATGTTATTATATTATTGTTTTAAAGCATAATCGAAAGGCCGGCTGCGATCCATAGGTTCAAAATCTGCATGTGCCAAACTTTTGGTTGGTTTTTCTAAATTACGATCAAAACCCAAAAGCACTGGAAGATTTAATATAGGCACAATATTAATAATGACCGGCATCAATCCTTCAATATGAATCTGATTAAGATTCTGAAATTCAATAGCAAGAGGTGACCCGCTTTGATCAATCTTAATGTTTAAATCCTCATAAATCTCGGTCAGATCAATACCGCCTGTGGGAGTAGCGGAAGACGCCTTGATATCGTCATTGCGGATAAACTTAAAGTCGTTATTATCGACTTTTTTCAAAGCTTCTGTTAAAAAACGATTAACCCATTTTAATCCTTGAGGATCATCAGAAATCTCCGCGATCATAATCAGAAAAGCCGTAAAAGGAAGATCAAAATGTGGACCGACGTCTCCAATTTTTATATTTACAATATCTTCAGAATCTTCTCCCTCAATATTCGAAACCCATCCATTTAATCTAGTAATCATATACAAAAAACTTGATCTGTCTGTAAAAATATCGAAAAAACTTTTTTTAAGAAAAAATGGGACCTCAACAAGTTTACCTTTTAAATTAAGCAACTGACCATATTTAAACTGTAATCCTTCACCTTCTAATTCTAAAAGCTTTTTTCTTGCAATAGACTCAAGTTCTTGATCCGAAATGCCAGAATGCGCCTGATGAGCCATGGACCAAAACAATTCTCTTGCTACATGACGATTTTCTTTATTTTCAAGAAGTTCAACAAATAAAAGATAAAAACCTTTTTCGCTTAAACGATAAACCACATGTTCAGTTTCTTGTTTTCTTCCCGAAATTTCGAATTCAACTATTTTTTCTTTTGGATCTAATTCTAGAGATAAAGATTCTGAAGAATCTACCTTAACAGCATATTGTTGCCAAATATCGCCAGCAAGTCTCTGAAGACTACTAAGCATATCTTCCGCAAGAAAAAATCTCTTACCCAACAGCTGAGAAAGATAAAATTGTCCTCTTGGAACATAAAAATAAGGATCGTTTAACTCCATAATAAATTTCTTTGCCTCAAAAGCAGGAACCTCTGGACTTAAAACTTTAATATTCCAGCCATTGTTATCGTCTCTGCTAAACAAAATTTCATAATCACCTGAAATCGTATCTAGAGATCGATTCCTTGGTTTAAGTAAAATACGAAAATCGTTATTTCCCTTTTTGTTTATCTGAACAATAAATTTGCCATCAGATGTTTCCATACCTAAACTCTGTCCATCAAGATAAACTTTTTTAAGAATTTCTAGAAAATCATCAGCACTGTTAATATCGACAAGCAAAATATCAGATAACCAAAACGGAAACTTTTCTAACAAACGCATATCTTTTTCATCAACATTAAAGCTTTCGAACTCCCATTTACTACCATCCCCATCTGGTTGCTTAAAAATAATCTCGCTTCCATTCTCGGTTGTTAAATCAACTAACGAATCCACAGATCTGTAACTTGCTGAATCAATCCAATGAAAACCTCGAGCGTTGCTTTGTCTTTTAAAATAATCTATAAAATCGTACTTATCGCCTTTGAGGCCGATTAAACTTTTCGCCTTTTCTAAAGCCTCTTGATATCCGCCTTTAAATTCATCTTGTGCAAATAAATAAACCTCACGAAGAAATAATTCGCTTTGCAAATTTTTTCTAATAATTTCTTCTGCCTTTTGCTCTATCCCTAGCTCTAAAGTGGCTCTTTTTTTTAATTGACGTTTGCGCATCGGTTGCTCTGGATTATATCGTTCTAGGATCTCAGTATCGATTTCATCTGATTCAATAAGCTCAGCAAGAATTTCGATAACTTTTTGCCTGTTTATTGTCAAGGTGCTTGAAGATAATTCTTTTGCTGCATAGAAAGCCAAACTATACCCTAACCCTGAGCCTTCTTCTGTAGCACCATACCCAAATTTTTCTTCTATAAATTTATAAAATTCCGCTAAAGTTTTTATGTTTGGGAAGGAATCTTGCACAACTTTTAGGGCCGTAAAAACTGTAGTTTCTTTTCCATCTGAACCCTTAATTTTCCTTGTAATTTCTGTATCTGTATTGCTCATCATAAAAAAAGGTTCTCTTTTTACTGTCGCATAACCATCGCTCATTACAACTTCTGTTGTATAAGGTTCAAGGGTCGCATTCGAAACAAAATTAGTCTCCCCGCTCATCAAGGCCACAAGAGTCTTAATAATTCTTTCTCTTTCTTCACCAAACCTTTTCTCAATCGTGATATCCCATCCATCTTCACCTTTTTGGGCGCTAATAAGGTACGGATGCTCGATTGCATATGGATTCTTTTTGATTCTCCTGTCAAAAACTAAAATTCTAAAAGAATCTAAATCTTTAAGTGGCTTGTTCTGAAGCGAGCCTTCAAACTCTATCTCTTCAATAAAATCTCCAATAACATTTGTGTTAATTTTTACTTTCTTAATCAACTCTAAAAGATCTTCGGCAGTATCGATATCCGGGAACAACAACGGAACATTTTTAAGCTCCCCAATATCTTGTTCTTTTAAATCAAGATAGGTCACTTTCCAGGGGACTCTTTTATGGAGCTCTCTTGCAAACATGATTCGGCTTCCAGCAGGCGTCTCCATCTCAGAATAATACTCACCTGAATCCTCAGTTTCTCTCCAATTACTTTCTGTGAGAATATTTTCGTTAACATAGCTTAAGAACTCCCCTGTTAATCCTTGCTCGTATGGCTTAAACTTTGTAAGTGTCGAACTCGCCGTTTCTTTTTCATACACCCAATTCTTTGATAAGGAGGGTGGTCGCCGAAAGCTAAACGCGGCACCACACTTGTATCGAAATACAATTTCAAAGGCCTCATCAGAATCATCTTCACTAAAATCTTGATAAGGAATTATATGCCCATATCTATCTTTAATCACAATTTTATCTGCAGGCCCTACGCTTCTAACAACTTGGTCATGCACCCCAACGTATGTAGAATATCCTGAAATCTTAAGCTTGCTGGCGTTTTCTAAAATTTTTTTCGCAGTTAGCCCCGCAATAAAATGTGAGTCTAGATTTTTGCGCGCTTCTCTAGAAAGATCACCGACAATGCTTATGCGATCTTGAAAATATTTTTCATTAATAGTTTTAATAATTTCACTGCGAGCGCCCTCGATTAAGGAATCTAAATCAACCCCAGAATCAACATCAAGAGCTTCAAGGATAAAGATTAAGTCTTCAGCGCAAACGTTTCCTTTTGATGCAGATGCAGTGGGTGATCCGCCCAGATTTAAAAGACCTACATCAATCTCTCTTACACCGGCTTTAATCGCGGCAAAAACATTTAAAATCCCCTGAATAGAATCTGTGTGGCCATGATATGTAAAAACAATCTCTCCTGATTCTATTTCTTTTTTAAAATAATCAAAAAGTTCAGCGAAAGCTTCAAAGGTTTGCTTTGAATTCGCCTCTCCTGTTGTGTCGCTTAAAGCAAAAAACTTAACACCTTTTTTCTCATGGATCTCTTTGATCATGGGAATAATATCATCTTTGATGCTAACCTTTTCAAAACTGCCATCCGTATTTCGATACCCCCATCCATTGCTTACATAGCACAATGCTTGTACAATGGCCCCAGTCTTTTTATTGTAATCATCAATAAGTTTAAACATATCCTGATCCGGATCATAATCCTGACCTATACCCCCCGCCAGCTTATAAAAAAACTTTAAGGGATTATTTGGATCAGTTTCAAAATTCCTGCCTTCAAGATTCGCCTGGGCATACCCTTTAGCTGCCTGGACGTTAATTGCAATACGATTCACTCCAGGATCATCCTCTAAAACGCGCTCGGCTTGATTGTATGAAAAAACAAGATAATCTCGCCCCACAGGTGATTCTTTATGTTCTTTATAAAGCTCTTTCGCGAGAGTTCTTGCATGCCTAGTTATCGGTACTTTATTCTCGTGCACAAACGAAATCGGCTCTACATGATTCAAAACAGGATTACCTTGATTATCAATACGTTTTTTTGATGACATCGCATCAATAATAGAAGTAATGATGTTAAATAAAACTTGTGACGAAAGAATGTCTTGGCCATCCTCAGAAACAATATCTTCTTTTTTAAGCATTTGAAGCCATTCTCTTGGGGCAAATTTTAAAATAATGGGATCATCGCGCAACAGTTTAGCAACCTCAAACAAATCAATTTCTTCTTTTGCTGATAGCTCAATAAGTTGATCAAGATGTTGCTTTGCAGCTGGCAAATCAATAGCCAGCTTCTTTTTCTTAATATCAGAAGAAGCCTGCTCGGGAGCATAAAAGACAATGACTTTTGCCTCACCAGCAGTAACGACATGAGCGTAAACATCGATGATTTCGCTCTTTTCCAATTCACTTTGTAAAATTTTAATAACATTTTCAGGCTTATAGATATCTTCACCATCTTCTCGATCAAAAATCTCTATATATTGACCGCTCACCGGAGTAAACATTTCTTTTAAACCTTTTGCATCCTTTATAACTTTAAATTCGTAGCCAGCATTTTCTATTTTTTCCTCAAGACCTGTTTCTTCAGTATCTTTAAAATCAACATCTCCTTGATCTATCAAGCCAATAATCTGCTTTCTTAATTGCTGTGTCGCTTCAAAAGCTGTTGGTTGCGCAAATTCAACTTGTTCATCAAATCCTTTAACGCCAAGAATTGTACGATTCCAAAATCCATCTTTTTTCAAAAAAATGATCGTTCCTTTTTCCTTAACCACAAAAGAAAACTCACGGACATTATCAGGAAATTTCTCATCGCCTAAACTACTAGGATAACCTTCCAGCGAACCAATTTTAGTCTCTTGAATGATTAATCCTCCTTCTTCGACTACTTTTTTTGCAGCCTCATAAACTGTCTTGGCTGGAACATCATCAGCAAAACTTGGGATTATAATCTTAGCTGGTACAGTGGACTTTTCAGGAAAAGCAAAAGGCTTTGCTCCTTTCTTAACGTACCATGATGAATAAGAAGATTCTGGCTTTATTACCCGAAACGTTCCCCAAGAATACCGAAATTCGATTTCTTCTAATGTTTCCGATGGCTGATAAAAAAACCTTTGCTCTAATCCCTTCTTATCAAGCGAAGTAAAAATTATTTTTCCTAAAGGCTTGCCAAGAATTTCTTCCACCTGACGAATAATCGAATCTTGAATTGCAAATTGATTGTTAAGATTCGTTTTAATTTTAAATCTAATTTTTGCTAAGTTTTGATCAAGCACTGACGATGACCGTCCGGTTCGAACAGAAACAACTTCCCATTCTGTATTATCAAAATTTATTGATTTAATTTTTGCTTGTATTACGCCCTCAAACTGCATTTCAAACAAGGTAATATCTTCTTGGCCCTCAACCAAGTCCAAAGCATCCTCTAATTTAAAAACTTTGTTGCCTAGGTCGAAAGAATAGTCCTCCCCTTCTCCGTAATCTACAATTATTTTTCTAGGCAAACGTCTATCAAAAACATTATAAATTCTTTCAAAAGCCTCTGCAAAATCACCTTTAATCTTATCACCAACTCTAAGCGTTGAAGACGATACAACAAGCGCAATACTTTGATCGCCAACCTTAATAACGTGAAGAGTCTTAGCCTTTTTTGCTTCTGCATAATTTATTGGCTTCAATGTGTCACGGTTGTAAAAAGTAAGCTTTTTATTTGTTCCGCTTTCAATCGCTGAAAGAAAATTGTTCCCAGAAAAATAAGAATACGTTGCCGTAGAGCCAAAAAATTGCTTAACAGCCCCGTCAAGCTCTCTTTTCCCCTGAAAAAATCCTTTATTCTTAGGATCATTTAATCGACCAATTTGGCGAACAATACTTTTGCCACCGTCTTTTTTTTGAGCCAAAGCTGTCGCTTGTCTCCAAGCTTTTGCAGCTGCACTTAAATCATACTCTCCTATCGGAGACCCTGCGCTACCATTAGGCAAAACACGGAATGTTATCTCCATCCATTCCTCTTTACTAAAATTCCTATTTCCTTGCCACGTAGCTCCAGGAGCAATGGCAGCAAAAATTGAATTTTTTTCTTTTAGCGAGACTGCTAGAACTTCTTCACCTACTCCTTTTCTCTTTCTTGCAATTTTAAAATTACTTTCATCTTCAATTTTAAATCTTTCAATCAAATATTTCTTCGCATCTTCAA
>JAQUUP010000019.1 GCA_028693815.1 Candidatus Omnitrophota bacterium | reverse complement strand
ATCGATGAAGCTGCTTCAAAGTTGAGGATATAGATTGATAGCATGCCACAGGAATTAGATATTTATGAGCGACGTATTCGTCAGCTAGAAATTGAAAAACAGGCTTTAAAAAAGGAAAAAGATGAAGCATCTCAAGAGAGGCTTAAGAAAATAGAGAAAGAACTAGATAGTTTAAAGGAAGATAATAAAAAGCTTCGGTTGCAATGGCAGGGTGAGAAAAGTCTAATTGATAAGATTAGAAAAATAAAATCAGAAATAGAAAAACAAAAGCTAGAAGAAGTAAAGGCTGAAAGAAGTGGTGATCTTAATAAAGCAGCAGAAATTAAATATGGAATTTTGATTAATTTGCAAAAAGATTTAGAGATCCAAAACAAGGAACTTATTGAGCTTCAAAAGCATGGAACCATGTTAAAAGAAGAGGTTGACGATCAAGACATTACTGAGGTTGTTTGCAAATGGACTAAAATACCTATTTCAAAATTAATGGAAGGGGAAACAGAGAAGCTGATTAATATTGAAAAAAGTTTAAAGAAGCGTATTGTGGGGCAAGATCAAGCGATTGATTTGATTGCTAATGCGATTAGGCGTTCTCGAATAGGATTAAGTGACCCGCATCGCCCGGTAGGATCTTTTATTTTTGTTGGGCCCACAGGAGTTGGAAAAACGGAATTAGCTAAATCATTGGCTTGGTTTTTGTTTGACGATGAGAACGCTATGATTCGAATTGATATGAGTGAGTATATGGAGCAGCATAGCGTATCAAAATTGATAGGGTCTCCTCCTGGATATGTTGGGTATGAAGAAGGAGGACAGCTCACAGAGGCAGTACGTCGAAAATCTTATTCGGTTATTTTGTTTGATGAAATTGAAAAAGCGCACCCAGATGTTTTTAATGCGTTGTTGCAAATTCTTGATGACGGTCGATTAACAGATGGACAAGGAAGAGTTGTTAATTTTAAAAATACTATAATTATTATGACTTCAAATATAGGGACTAATTTAATTATAGAATCAGATGAAAAAAAGGATATTGATCAAAAAATTAACGATGTTATCAAAAGTCATTTTCGTCCTGAGTTTCTTAATCGTATTGACGAAGTTATTGTTTTTAACCAGTTGGAAAAAAAAGATATACGCCGAATTGTTGACATTCAATTAGAAATATTAAGAAACCGCTTAAGCGAAAAGAATTTTGATTTTGACGTATCGGATCAGGCAAAAGATTATATTGGAGAGTTAGGCTATGATATCGCTTTTGGGGCGAGACCTTTAAAAAGGATAGTGCAAAAATATATTCAAGATCCGATTGCTCTTAAGATTCTTAAAGGAGAGTTTAAGGAAAAAGATTCTATTTTTGTTGATGTTGATAACAAAGACTTTATTTTTAATTGTAAAAACAGTAAAAAGAAAAAATGAAAACTAAATCAAAGAAATTTGTTCTTTTGGGCAGCATCATCATTGCTTTTGGAGCTTTGCTTTTAGGGGCTGGTTATTTCCTTTTTTTCACTAATTCCGGAGGGTTGGTGTTAACCGAAAGATTTGCAAAGCTGACCAATGACGAAAATTTAGTTGACTGGGAGCAGGCCGAAGGCAGTTTAGTTAGTGGCATGCTGTATAAGAATATCGTATTGGAAAATTTGAAATGGTTTCCGATTCCAAATCAGCTAAAAGTGCAGACATTAATCGTAAACATTCATTCTTTAAGTTTAAATGAGGTTGAGTTGCAGATTGATAATGCAAGGTTGATTTTGCCAGATGCAGACCCTGTTTTGTTTCGTGGGAAGATTGAAAAAGGGTCTGTAGATTTTAATCTTTATTCAAAGTCCATTTCAGATGGTGAGCTAAAAGATTTGCTTAAGGCAGATGTTCTTAGCGGAGTCAAAGGAAGTCTTTCTGAGGTAGATGTTTTTATTAAAGGCTCAGTAGATCAGCCTTTGATAAGCGGAGAATTTGTTATCGAGAAAATAACAAAGAATGGGTTTTTTCTTGAGAAGGCTCCAGGCGAATTTAAGATAAACATTAAAAACGATGAAAACGTCTTAGGATTGCATGGGCTCGTTATTCTAAAAGGCGGAACAATACATGGAAACAAGACAGCTTTAGTGCGACTCCAAGAAAGCAAAATAATGTTTAATGGTGATCCACAAAAACCAAGTTTTAATATTAAAGCAACTTCAGTTGTTGAAAGAATAAAAATAGACATTGCTGTTAAAGGCAGTCTTCAGAATCCAGATTTGCAAGTTAGTTCCGATTCGCCTATGGCCAAAGAAAGGTTGTTGTTGGCATTGGCTACTAATCGAACATGGAAAGATTCTGAAGAATTATTAAATAAGGGAGAAGTGTCTGCGGATTTGTCTAAGGATTTTATTGATTATTTCTTATTTGGCGGGCAAGGTGATCAGTTTGCCCAGAAGCTTGGTTTGCGAAGTTTTTCTGTGAAATACGATGCGCAAGGCAAAGGGATTGCTGTGACAAAAGATTTAGCCGATGGATTAGAAGCCAGTTATGAGATAGAAGAAAGAAGCAAGGTCGATCAAAAGCCTGATGTTTCACAGAAAGTAGGAGGAGAATACAAGGTGACAGATGCGATTTCTGTTGGGGCTCAAAAAGAATTTATAACACAAGAGAAAAAGGATCTTATTAACGAGAAGAATAAGTCTAAAACTGACGATAGAGTTTATTTGAAATATAAAAAAGGATTTTAATAGAAATGTTCCTAAAACTTAAATTAAAGAATTCGCATATATTTGCGCTGTGTATTTTGTTGAGCATTATTGCCTTTAGCGTTGATTTGTCTGTACGCTGGGCAATCGGGGGCCTTGTTTATATCATCGTTGTGTTATTTTTCTTGCAGTCATCAAACAACAAACATCCTTATATTTTCACTATTTCTTCTTCATGTCTTATTGTGTTGTCTTTGATCATTGTTCCTCCTGTTGGTCAAGTTTGGCGAGTTTTAACTAATCATGCGCTGATATTGATAATTCTCTGGACTGTATCTTTTTGGTTTTTGCATTATAAACTTAAGGAAGAATTAAATTCAAAACTTGCCGCAATCGTTAATTCATCGCAAGATGCGATATGGTCCTTAGCGCTAGATGGAACTATTTCTGATTGGAATAAAAGCAGTCAAAATATGTTGGGTTATGCTAGCGAAGAAGTTGTCGGGCGTTCAGCGAAGATTTTGATTCCTGAAAACGAGCATAAGTCTCTAGGAGATATATTGGAAAAAGTTAAGAATGGCCAGAGAATTAAGCACTATGAGACTGCTCGAATGAAAAAAGACGGCTCTTTGATTAACGTTTCTTTGTCGGTATCGCCGATAGCAGACATGTCGGGAAATATTATCGGTGCTTCGATTATTGCAAGAGACATAACGGAAAGAATTGAGGCCCAGAAGAAGGAAGAAGAGCTAGTGAACAAAATGCAGCTAGAAAAAACTAAACTTGAGCAAGTTTTAAGTCTAGAAGAAGGTTTGCATAAAGTATTAGATTTAAATAAATTAGTTGATTTTGTTATTGAAAAAACGTCTAAAATTTTAAAGGCAAGAAAATGTTCTCTTATGTTAGTTGATGAAGAAACTCAAGAATTGGTATTAAGGGGATATATTGGGCTAGGTGAGAGCATTGCGGTAAAGGCAAGGATGAAAATTGGCGATCCGATTGCCGGGTTGGTTGCGTTAGAAGGAAGACCAGTTCTTGTTGAGGATATTGAAAAGGATAAAAGGTATTTAAGAAAGAATAGGCCTTCTTGTGAAAGCAAATCATTTGTAAGCGCTCCGATTAAAATGGGAGATCAAGTTCTTGGAGTCTTGAGCGTAACAGATAAGCATTTTCAAGATGAAGAGATATTTACTCAACTTGACTTAAAGGTGTTGAGCATGATTACTCGTCAAGTCGGGATCGCGATGGAAGCATCAAAACTATATAGTGATTTAAAATTTTTGACCGTAACAGACCCTTTGACTGGTATTTATAATTTTCGATACTTTGCAAAAACTCTTGATCGCGAAATTAGTCGCTCTAAGCGATACGACAGGCCTTTGTGCATTCTTATGATCGATGTCGATGATTTTAAAACTTATAATGATACACATGGGCATATAGAAGGAGATATTTTATTGAAAGAATTATCGAGAATATTTAAAGAAAATGTTCGAGATGTTGATGTTGCTTGTCGATATGCTGGCGATGAGTTTGTTATTATTTTGCCAGATACAGAAATATCGAATGCGGAAATAGTGGCAAATAAAATTAAAGTTAAAGTTGAAGAATTAAGATTAAAGATGAAAGTGAGTGTGAGCATAGGACTTGCGCAGCTTCCGAAGAACAAAGAAATAAATCGTTATGATTTTATGTCAAAAGCTGATTCGGCTTTATATTTTGCTAAAAAAGAAGGCAAAAATAGAATTCATACAAACAAATAAATATTTTAAAAAGAATTTAATAAAAGATGGCAGTTATTTTTTGCTTAATCTGACAGTGGATTCTTTTTGATTTAGTTTAAACGGGAGATTTGTTTAAGAGACTTGTAGTTAAGGATGTTTATTAATCTATTTATTAGGAAGATAAGAAAGTCTTAATATTTCATGAAAAGTTTTTCTTGACAGATAGTAACAATTACTATATAAGAGTCATTACGAATTATGCTTAAATGCTTTGAGGTTTTTAAGTAAAAGCGTAAAGAATGAAAAGTAAGAATTATGGCTTAATGAATTTTTGTTTATTTATAGTGATGAACACCGCAGTTTGAAGATAAAAAGTTTGTGTCGAATGAATATGCAGTGGCTTGGAAGAATTGCAATAGAAGTTATTTTAGCAGAAGTGTATAAAAAAGAGGTAAGAAAGGAGGGTTTTATGCCAGAATTCGGAACGCCTTTTTCAGGGTTAGCAAAGGATAAAAAGATAAGTAATGAAGAGTTGATTCGCTCAGTTCGCTTTATGATTGCAGCAGAGTATGAGGCTATTCAGCTTTATGTGCAGCTTGCAGAATCAACTGATAATAAGTTGGCTCAGGATGTTCTTTTGGATATTGCTGATGAAGAAAAAGTTCATGCAGGAGAATTTCTTAGGTTGTTGAAAGAATTGGATCCAGATGAACAAGGGTTTTATGATGAAGGAGCTAAAGAAGTAGAAGAAGAAATTAATAAGAAATAAGAAAAGGAGAGTGTTATGGAAGAGTTTATTTGTAAAAAAGTACATATGCCGGTTATTGGAGAAATTGCACCTTCATTTGAGGCAGATACAACGCAAGGGCACATTAAATTTCCAGAAGATTATCAAGGAAAATGGGTAATTCTTTTTAGTCATCCAGCTGATTTTACTCCTGTTTGCACGACTGAGTTTATGACTTTTGCTTCGATGGAAAAGGATTTTGAAGCAATGAATTGTAAGCTTATTGGACTTTCAATCGATAGCCACTATAGCCATATTGCGTGGCTAAGAACTATTAAGGAAAAAATAGAATATAAAGGAATGAAGGACGTTGAAGTTAATTTTCCAGTTATCGCAGATTTAACTATGGAAGTTGCTCATAAATTTGGAATGATTCAGCCTGGGGAAAGCAATGTAAGCGCCGTAAGAGCGGTTTTTTTTATTGATCCTGAAAAGAAAATAAGAGCACTTATGTATTATCCTTTGTCAACTGGACGTAATTTTCAAGAAATTAAGAGAATTTTAATTTCTATGCAAACGGTAGATAAGTATAATATTGCAACTCCTGCAGATTGGCAGCTAGGGGAAGATGTTATCGTCCCTCCTCCTGGGAGCTGTGGAACGGCCAAGGAAAGAGTTGATGGAGCAGAGAAATCTGGGATTAAATGTCTTGATTGGTTTATGTGTTTAAAACCGCTGAAGTTGAAGTAGATAGCCAGAAGTTGTAAGATTTCTTCTGTTAAGGTTTTTATGATTTTCTTAGAGAATTATGATTAGGAAGAAATTCTTAAGATTATTTGACTGAGGTTAATTAAATTAAGTGTCCAATCTCAAAAGAGTTGGGCACTTAATTTTTTGGTATGCATGATGTCTTTTATTTTTTCTTTTGTATATAAAAATTCTCAAAGTTTTAAATAAATTTGATAGGAATTAAAGATAAGGCAGTGTATCATGTTATTAGTTATGCAATGAAATATTATAAAGGAATTATTTTATGATTTTAGTTGAGAAATTAAGAATTATATTGATCGTTTTTTTGTTAATGTTCATTTCTGCTCGTATGCTGCATGCTTCTGAATCCAGGATAATCAAGATTGGTGTCCTTGCAAAGCGTGGATATGAGCGTTGCGTAAAGCAATGGGGTCCTACCGCGAATTACCTTAATGATCACATTCCGGAAAAAAGATTTGAAATTGTTCCACTTGATTTTAATGATATTGTGCCAGCAGTAAAAAACAAAAGAATTGATTTTATTTTAGCGAATTCTTCATTTTATGTCGAGTTAGAAAGTTTATATGACGTTAGGAGACTTTTGACTCTTAAGAATTTAACAGCAGCTGGGACATCTACTGTTTTTGGAGGTGTTATATTTTTTAAGTCAGATAGAGAAGATATAAAGGTTTTAAGTGATTTAGAAGGAAAAAGTTTTATGGCTGTTTCTGAGGATTCTCTAGGCGGCTGGCATGCTGCATTGAGAGAATTGCTTTTGAATAACATAGATCCATATCGCGATTTTAAAGAATTGCGTTTTGGCGGGACTCATGATGCTGTTGTTTATGCTGTTCTGAATGGGGATATAGATGCCGGAACGGTACGTACGGATACTTTAGAGCGAATGTCAAAAGAAGGCAAGATAACATTAGGTGATGTTCGTGTATTTAACCATGTGCATTCTGTTGATCGCAAAGAAGATTTGGCGTGTCATGTAGGATTTCTTCACAGTACTCGCGTTTATCCCGAATGGCCGTTTGCTGCGTTATCAAGTGTTTCTGATGACTTATCAGATACGGTTGCAAAGGCATTGCTAAATATGTCTGCGGATGATCCTGCAGCTAAAGCTGCTCAAATTGCTGGATGGGCTATTCCGCTTAGTTATCAACCTGTCCATGATTGCTTAAGAGAGTTACGTATTGGGTTTTATAGAGATTATGGAAAAATAAGTTTTCAGCAACTATTAATTCAATATTTTTGGTGGATTTTGGTTATTGTTTTTCTAGTTGTGTTTATTTTGGTGTTGACGATTGGTGTTTTTGTTTCAGGACTTAGAGCTAAAGAAGCTAACAAATTTTCCGAACATATTTTTAAAGTTATTCCCAGTGCTGTTTTTACGGTTGATACGAAAAGAAGAATTTTGTTATGGAATAAAAAAGCAGAAGAAATCACAGGCTATAAAGCTGATGAAATGATTGGCAAGGAATGCACAATTTTTGCTCAGGCTCCTTGTAATGATAAGTGTGGGCTTTATGATTCAGATGTTAACAAGCCAATCTTATCAAGGGAATGCACTATTATTGATAAGCAAGGCCAAAAGCATACTATTTCAAAGAACGCTGATTTTTTAAGGGACCGAAAAGGAAAAATTATCGGAGGTATTGAAAGCTTTGTAGATGTAACAGAAAGAAAACAATTCGAAGGTGAAGTAAAAAGAAGAAACGAAGAGCTGGAGAGAATAAATAAGTTTATGGTTAATCGTGAGATGCGAATGGCAGAGCTTAAAGATAAGATTAAAAAATTAGAGAAGGAAATTAATATTGCTAAAGAACAGAAGAAGGATAGTGAATGAAAATATTTTATAAATTATTCTTTAGTTTTTTTACAATAGCACTGCTTATTATAGTTGTTTTGTTTTTTTCTCAGCAGTCTTTTGAGAGAGTCTTTCTGGAAAATATGCTTCAAATGAAGAAAGATTTTAATAAAGATTTTTCTCTTTTAGAGAAGCAAGATACTGAGAAATTGTCAGCGGCATTAAATGTCTTTGTGCAAGATGAGAATTTTCAGAATATTTATCTGGAAAAAGACAGAGATGTTCTATACCAGGCACTACAACCGTTATTTCAAGAGCTTAAAAAATCTTATGGCATAACACATTTTTATTTTATTTTGCCTGATGGAAAATGTTTTTTGCGTGTTCACGATAAAGATATTTATGGAGACGACATTACTCGATTTACTTTTTGGAAAGCGCGAGATACAAAACAGCTTGTTTCAGGACTTGAGTTAGGAAAAACTGCTTTTGCGCTTCGCGTTGTTACGCCTTATTATCGCAATAATGAGTTGATAGGATATGTAGAGTTAGGAGAAGAAATAGACCATTTTTTAGAGATGCTTAAAGGCTCTTCTGATAATGAATTTTTCTTGTTGATAAAAAAGCAATACTTGGATAAAAAAAAATATGATTTGGTTAAAAAGAGGGCAATGGCTCGGAACAATTGGGATGATTTTAATGATTATGTTATCGTAGGATCGACTAAAGATTCAAGTGATTTTAGAGAATTATTTTCTAAAACTACAGTAGTGGAGGGGGAGGAAAATTATAGCGATAGTTATTCTGTGATAAAAGATGGGGACGATGAGTATGTAGTCGATTCTTTTGGATTTGTTGACGCTGGTGATCGAAAGGCTGGAATGATTATTTCAATGATTGAGATATCGGATTTTATTGGCCATGCACAAGAAAATATGCAGAGACTTATTATTATAGGAATTTTTATTTTTATCATAGCTATGTTTTTTTGTTTTTATGTTTCATTCTCAATTTCGGGGCCTATTGAAAAGCTACGCGATGCTGTTTTTGTTATAGGTTCGGGAGATTTTTCTAAAAAGGTGAATATCCGATCAAATGACGAAGTCGGGCAATTAAGCCATGCTATTAATAAGATGTCAGAGCAGCTGCAGGGTTCCTATCGAGATTTAGAGGCAAAAGTTGCTAAAAAGACAGAAGAGCTTTCTCAGACATTATTTCGATCGCAAAAAGATAATAAAGCTTTAGAAGAGACAAAGATGGCGATTTTAAATATTTTGGATGATTTAGAGGAATCAAAAAAAAGACTAGAAGACGAGCGTAATAAATTAACTGCCTTAAAGAATGATCTTGAGCGTTCCAATAAAGAGCTTGAGCAATTTGCTTATGTTGCCTCCCATGATCTTCAGGAGCCGATTCGCATGGTGGCAAGTTATACGCAGCTTTTAGAAAGGCAGTATAACGAGTTATTAGATGACAAGGGAAGAAAATATATCTTTTTTGCTACAGATGGCGCAAAAAGAATGCAACAGCTTATTGATGACCTCTTAGCTTTTTCAAGAGTTGGGACAAAAGGAAAAGAGTTTGCAGCGGTTGACAGTGCAAAGGTGTGCAAAGAAGTCATTAATAATTTAGACATTGCTATAAAAGAATCCGACAGTGATATTGTATTTGATAATTTGCCTGTTGTTTATGGCGATGATGTGCAATTGCTTCAACTGTTTCAGAATTTAATTGGGAATGCTATAAAATATAGAGGAGATCGAAAGCCTAAAATTCGTATAGGTGTTCAAGACAAAGGAAAAGAATGGCTTTTCTCCATTTCTGATAATGGCATCGGCATAGATGAAAAGTATAAAGAGAGAATTTTTGTTATATTTCAGCGCTTACATACAAAGAAGGAGTATAAGGGCACGGGAATAGGATTAGCTATTTGCAAAAAGATTGTGGAAAGGCATGGCGGGCGTATATGGATTGAGTCAAAACCTGAACAAGGCACGACATTTTATTTTACGCTTTCAAAAGAAAGAAAAAGAAAATTGGGTGAAATGCTTGTTGAAGATGGATTTATTAGCGCTGAAGATTTGAAAGCAGAGCTTAAAAAACAAGGGGACGAGGTCTAAGAGAAATTAAAAGGAGAATGAATCTATGACAGACTTAAAATCAATTGAAATATTATTAGTAGAAGATAATCCTGGTGATGTTGAATTAACAAAAGAAGCATTAAAAGAAAGTAAGATGAAAAATAATCTTTCTGTTGCTGAAGACGGAGAAGAGGCGACAGATTTTTTATTTAAAAAGGGTAAATATTCAGGCGCAGCTACCCCGGACTTGATTCTTCTTGATCTTAATTTGCCTAAGAAAGACGGTCGTGAAGTTTTGGCTGAAATTAAGGCAGATCCAATCTTAAGGCGAGTGCCCGTAGTTGTTTTAACGACTTCTGAGGCAGAACAAGATATTGCAAAGGCCTATGATCATCATGCGAATTGTTATATTAAGAAGCCTGTTGATTTTAATAAGTTTATTGATGTTGTTCAGAAAATCGAAGACTTTTGGTTTTCGATAGTTAAATTACCTAGAGTTGATTAAACGGGAGGTTGTTTGTGAGCAGAAAAATTTTGTTAATCGAAGATAATGAGGGTGATCAATTTCTTATTAAAGAACTTTTTGATGAATTTTATAATGATTGGGAGTTTAGTGCAGTTGTTTCAGGAGAAGAAGGAATTAAGAAAGTAGAGTTAGATAAGCCAGATATTGTTATTACGGATACTCAGTTGCCCGGTATGGATGGATTTGAAACTTGCAAAAGAATTAAAGATCTAAACGGTGACTCAGTAAAAGTTGTTGTCATGACAGGTCTTTTTGATTCAGTTAATGCGATAAAAGCTAGAGAAATGGGTGCAGATGATTATTGCGTTAAAACATCAAACATGGCAGAAATTGCCAGGGTATTAAAAGCTATGATTGGTTAAAGTTTTGAATGCTATTCTGACGCGCTGTTTCGCTTGGGCATGTATTTTGATCTGTTAGTTTCAACTTGATGGATTTTTTGATTTAGAGACGAGATTGTCGTTCTGAAAAAGAGGATTCTTTCTTTGTTTTGGGAGTTTATTTCTTCATTAAATCTATTTGTGTATTTTTAAAAAAAATATTATAAAAACATTGAAATTGTTTCAAAAAGGAATACTATTAATTTATAATAACTTAAAGGAGGAGATGTTCTCGAAAAATCTCGCTTTAAAAATGAGAATCAGATAAGAGTTAAGCTCTTAATCTGACGAGGAAAGAAAAAATAACGTGTTTTGGTTTGAAGTGTTTGGACTCTTAAGAGGCCTAGGACTTTTTTCCGGAATGCGTTTTTTATATATAGGTTTTTAAATTAATAGTATTAAAAAGGAGAAACGAAGGGAATGTTATCAATTAAAGGAGAGAAAATGGTAAAGAAAGTTATTGTTTTGCTTTTTGGAATAATAGCTGTTTTAGGATTATGTTTAACATCAAGTGCTCAGGAAACAGCAGAAACAGAGTTTGTTTTAGGAGCTGTATCCGAAGTATCAGATTTAAGCATAACAATTATTGATCTTGATGATGAAGAGGCAGAAATGATGTTTATGATTAATGGAGATACAATTTTTGAGAATTTTGAATCAACTGACGAGATTGAAGTTGGCGAGAATGTTTATGTTGATTATGTTTTTGAAAACGAAGAAAATGTTGCTGTTAGTATTTTTAAGATAAACATAGAGGATAATGAAGAGGAGAATGCAGAAGACTTGTTTGTGCCTGAGGAGGACGCAGACGGTTAAATTATATTTGAGGAAATCAACAATGAACCAAAAGAAGAAATATTATAGAGAATACGAAGAGGAACCTAAAGAAGAGTATGAAGAGGAATATCAAGAGGATTGCGAGGAAGAGCAAGAATTATGGCTTAAGAAAATAAAGAAAAAAGAAGAGAAGAATTTAAAAAGTTTAAGAGAAGGCAAAAAGCATTTGAATCAGTTTTAATTAATTTTAACGGTGAATTTCTAACAAGGAGAAGAAATGGAAAGAATGCAAAATGTTTGTTTGGAGCCGCTTCCATCAAGGGACGACACTATTCATGAGTTGAACAAACAATCGGTTTGGGGAGTTGCAGGGAGCATTGATATTTATGACTGCAATCCAGATACTATTAGAGACGCTCAAAAAATCAAAGAGTTTGTTGTTTGTCTTTGTGAGTTAATTGAGATGAAGCGTTATGGTGAAACGCAAGTTGTTCATTTTGGTGAAGAAGAGAGAGTTGCAGGGTTTTCGATGGTTCAGTTAATAGAGACATCTTTGATTTCTGCACATTTTGCTAATTTAACAAATACTGTATACTTAGATGTTTTTAGTTGTAAACCTTATGATTTGAATGTTGTCGAGAAATTTTCTAAGGAATTCTTTGGTGGAAAAAGTTGCCTGACGAATGTAAAGTATAGATATTGATATGATAAAAGTGTTTTTTGAAACAGATCCTAAATCTTGTCGAGAGATTTGGGAGCGGTTAATGCCTTGTGAGCAATTAACCGATCTTTGGGATGTTCGCGGTTGTTTTCATGATCATTTTAAAAGGAAACTTTTTTTTCTTGTTGCAGAAGAAAATAAGAAGTTGATTGGTCTTATTCCTTTATGCTTTGTCGAAGAGCATAATTATTATACTTATTTTCCTGGAGAAATTTGGCAGAAAAAAACTTGGATCGAGCAGAATCGCTTGATTGCAAGGGACAAGAATGTTTTCCAGCAAATGCTTGCGTGGCTTGAGGAAAACAATATCCGCCATTTTTCACGTTACTTACTTAATAGCCCTTCTTTTTTAGAAAGTTTTGTCACAGAAGATGAAATAGGGTATCTTTTTTCTTCAGAAGCCCACCATCACTCCATGGAAAATTATTATTCAGCATTCTCACGAAAATCCATTAAAACAATTCGACGCGAAATTAATAGGATATATGAAAAAGGTTTAGAAATCTGCAGCGATCATCCTAATGACTTTGAAGAAATGATAAGACTTAATTTGGAGCGGTTTGAACAATATTCTTATTTTTCTGATGATAAATTCACTAAAAGCTTTCGCTCGTTAAGAGATTATCTTTCTCAAAAAGGATGGCTGAGAATGACGACATTAAAAATTGATAGTCAAGTTGCCGCAATTGATATGGGTTGTGTTTACAACAACACATATACTTTGCTTGCAGGAGGAACCAATTCCAATTATCCTGGCATAGCCAAGGTTATTAATATGTATCACATGGAAGAGTCTTGCAAGAAAAAGTATAAGGAGGCTGATTTTCTTTGCGGCGATTTTTCTTGGAAGAAATTGTTTCATTTGACCCCCCGCCCACTATATTTTATTAAAAACTTTGATGAGGCTAAAATTGCTTAAGAAAAAAAGAATTTTAGTTGTTGGCACTACGATTGATTACGTTGGGTTATTGAAAGAACGATATCCTAAGAGAGTTTTTTTTGTCACGGACATTGAGGAAGGGGCAAAATATAATCAATCTGAAGTTGACCTATCGTCAGAAATTATTCTTGATCTTCAAGATCAATCTGCTGTTGTTAATAGCTTAAAAGATTATGTTCGTACAAATAACATTAAGTTTTCAGGCATTGCTTGCTTTGATTGTGAATCGTTAACTCTTGCTTCTGTTGTTGCACAGCAATTTGGTCTATCTTTCTCAAATATCGAGACACTCATCAATTGTCGTTCGAAGTTTCTTTCTAAAAATATTTGGAAAAAGAATGGTGTTGTTTGTCCAGATGCGGTATTGGTTTATAGCGAGAATGACGTCTTAAAGTCTTTTGACTCTATTAGCGGACCGGTGGTTGTCAAGCCTCTTACGGGCAGTGGAAGCGAGCTTGTTTATTATTGCGAAGATCAGGATAAATGTCATGAGTCATGTAAGATTGTTTTTGATAAACTTAGAAGGCATAGTAACAATGGGATGTACACTTCTCGACATATGCCGAAAACAGAAGATCCTAGAAAAGTTATACTTATGGAGCAGTATATTCCTGGTTTGGAATATAGTTGTGATTTTATCGTAAAGGGGCAAACTCTTCAGCTTATCCGTTTAACAAGAAAATATTATTTGCCACAATCTGACTTTGGAACGATCTTAGCTTACGAGTTGCCAGCAAAGCTTCCCAAAGGTTTTGATCTTAAGAAGGTAAAAGAAATTCTTTTAAAAGCATCGCATGCCTTAGGCATTAAATCCAGCATGGTTATGGCGGATTTTAAGGTGCATAATAATCAGGTTTTTTTGCTAGAAGTAACTCCTCGGCCAGGAGGGGATTGTTTGCCGCCGCTTATCAAGGCGAGTTGTGGGTTTGATATCTTAAAAGCAGCTCTTGATTTTGCAGAAAGAAAATTGGTTGTTATTCCTGATGATGAATGTTGGGATCGCGTTGTTGGTCTTCATTTAATTGCGACGAAATGTGGTATTGTAAAAATGATTGACGCGAAAGCTATTGATAGTGATTCGCGAGTCGTAGAGTGTCGCTTAAGGTGTGCCAAGGGCGACATGATTAAGCTTCCTCCTGAAGATTATGATACACGAATATTAGGATATGTTATTTTTAAGCCAGATTTGGATAAGTCAGTTGAAGACCAATGTATAGAGTTGTCGCAGAAACTGATTGTTGAGATAGAATAATATATGGATGAACAAGAATATTTAGATAAAGCTCAAGAAATCTTAAGAATTAAAACGCCATTGATGGATAAAGAAGCGCTGTGTGCTTTTGTCGATAAATATTTAAAAAAGAAAAATGACTATCTTGATGTTTGTAGAGAAAAAGGATCTCCATTGTATCTTTTTGATCAGTTGGCGTTAAGAAGTAAGGCGCAGGAATTTTATAGGGCTTTTAAGAGCAGAATTTCACAGGTGTCATTTTTTTATGCGATGAAAAGCAATAATCATCCTGTTATGATTGAAACTCTTGTTGAAGAGGGGTACGGAATAGATGTTTCAAGCGCAGAAGAATTGAGATGTGCGGTGAAATATAATCCAAAGTCGGTTATTTTTAGCGGACCAGGAAAAACGGATTTTGAGCTTGAGTTTGCATGTCATCATTCTAAGGTCGTCACTGTTCTTCTTGACAGCTTTGGCGAATTAGATCGTCTTCAAAAGGTAGCTTGTAGAAAAGATATAAAAATAAAAGCAGGTGTTCGCTTAATGAATGAAGAAAACGGTTTATGGAGAAAGTTTGGCGTTCCTCTGGATAAATTAGATTGTTTCTTTGGTAAAGCGAAAGAATGTTCTCATGTTGAACTATGCGGATTGCAGTTTCATTCGAGCTGGAATCTTGATGCAAATAAGCAGATTGCTTTTCTTGAGCGCTTGGGTAAGGCTTTTTTGCAAATGGACAAATCAGTTGTTCAAGAAATTGATTTTGTTGATGTTGGTGGAGGTTATTGGCCTGCCCAGGGCGAGTGGATGCAACCAAGCTCAACTCCTGAGGGAAAATTAAAGCAATGTCTCGTTCCTCAGATGAGCGAGGGGATGGATCATCGATGCTTGCCTTCAATATCAATTGAAGAATTTGCTCAGGATCTTGCTGACGCGCTTGATCAACACATATTTAAATATATAGATTGCGATATTTATTTAGAGCCTGGACGATGGATTAGTCATGAAGTTATGCATATTTTATTAGAGGTCATCGATAAAAAGGATAAAGATGTTGTTGTTACTGATGGTGGCACCAACATGATTGGGTGGGAGCGTTTTGAGATCGATTATTTTCCTGTTATTAACTTAAGTCAACCTTCTTTAGAGGAAAAGCCCTGCATGGTGTTTGGATCGCTTTGTACTCCGCATGATATTTGGGGTTTTTCATATTTTGGAAAAGGTATTGAAGTTGGTGATGTTTTAATGATTCCAACGCAAGGATCTTATACCTATAGTTTACGCCAGAATTTTATAAAATTGCTTCCTAAAAGTGCTGTTATGAATAATTCTTTAATAGAATTATGGAGTGATCGCTAGAATTCTTGGAAATTTGGCAATATTCACAAGAATAGCATTATCTAATCGCTGTCAACATAAAGCAATCTGGAAATTATAAGCAATGTCAATAATTCTTAAAAGTCAAAAAACTCGGAGCCTATAGATTCTTTAAGCTCTCACCTTTTTTAATTCACGAAGAAATTACATAAATGTCATATAAAATTCACATGAATTTTATATACTTAATAAAATGA
Source organism: Candidatus Omnitrophota bacterium (assembly GCA_028693815.1). Lineage (NCBI taxonomy): Bacteria > Pseudomonadati > Candidatus Omnitrophota > Candidatus Omnitrophota bacterium. The sequence continues at coordinate 20,532 of JAQUUP010000019.1, read as the reverse complement.
CGATACCTATTATATTTGTTAATATTAAAAGGGTGTGATAATATTGTTTATATCATTAAAGGGGTGCGAAAATGCCGAATAAAAATATCCTAATAGTTGAAGATGATAAAAATATCTCGAAGCTTGTGAGGTATAATTTAGAAAAAGCCGGGTTTAGCTGTCAATCAACTATTACTGGTGAAGAGGCGTTGGATATTTTAGATACGCAGCCTGTTGATTTGATCATTTTAGATATCATGTTGCCTAAAATGGATGGATTAGAAACATGTAAACAAATCAAGCAGGACAAAAGAACAGCTTCAATTCCAGTTGTTATGTTAACAGCAAAAGGGGAAGAAGTTGATCGCATTATCGGATTTGAGCTTGGGGCAGATGATTATATTGTAAAGCCTTTTAGTCCAAGAGAGTTGGTTTTAAGAGTCAAAGCTATATTAAAAAGAGGAATCCCAGAGGAGTCAGAAAAAGATATTTTTGAATTTAAAGAAATTGTGATTGATAAGCCTCGCCATAAGGTAAAAGTTAGAAATAAGGAAGTCAAGCTGACAGCAATGGAGTTTAAGCTTTTAGAAACTTTGATGTCTAGAAAAGGACGAGTTCAGTCTAGAGATCAGCTTTTAGAGGATGTGTGGGGATTGAGTTCAGATGTGACAACAAGAACAATTGACACACATATAAAGCGCTTACGCCAAAAATTAGGTAAACTTGGAAAATTAATTGAGACGGTTAGAGGCTATGGCTATTGCTTAAATAATGATGAATAAAATTAGGCTCCCTATTCAATATAAGCTCACACTAATTATTATTGTAATTAATATTTTTATCCTTTCTTTTGTTTATATCTATTTAAAGAATAATTTACAAGATAATACCTACAATCGAATTAAAAGCAGTCTTTCGAGAGAGGTGCTTCTTGCCAAATCTTACTTCGATAGTCGCCATTCTAAGTTATTATCCATAGAAAAAACTGATGAAATTGCAGATCAAATAGGAAAAGATTTAGGTCTTAGAGTGACTTTGATTGACTCAAGCGGAAAGGTTTTAGGCGATTCTGAGTTATCAGGCACAGATCTTGCCGACATGGAAAATCATTTGTACAGACCTGAAGTTCAGGAGGCATTAAAAACAGGACTAGGAGAAAGTAGGCGATTTAGCACAACTCTACAAGAAGACATGCTTTACATGTCTTGTCTTTTTCAGAACGATAAGACAAGTGGAGTTATTCGACTTGCAGTTCCATTAAGCGAGATAGCAGTTGTGACTAATAAATTAAAGAAAATATTAGGCGTTTCTTTGATCATTGCTTTTGGTTTTTCAGTTCTCATCGGCTTTATAGTTTCTATTTATATTTCCAATCCTTTAAAAAAGATTTCAGCTGTGGCTAAAAAGATATCAAGTGGAGATTATTCAAGGCGAATTAATATATTTACAAATGATGAAATAGGAGAGTTGAGCAGCTCGATAAATTACATGTCTGAGCAGATTAAAGCAAGGATAAGTGAGGTTGAGGCAAATAAGTCTAGATTTGAGGCGATACTTTTGAGTATGTTCGAGGGAGTTATTGTTATTGATAATAACGGGTCTATAAAGCTTATGAATAATACTCTTAAGAAAATGTTGAATGTATCTGAAAGCCCAATAGGGAGACGACCCTTGGAAGTTATCAGAAATATTGAGATTCAAGAAATAGCTGATAAGGTTTTAGATTTAAAAAGTGGCGTGCAATCTGGGGAGATCAATATCTTGCAGCCCTCAGAAAGAACATTACAGGTTCATGCGGCTACCGTTATGAGGGACAACGAGATTTTTGGCGCGGTGTTGGTTTTTCATGATATTACTGAATTAAGGCGGCTTGAAAATATCAGAAAAGATTTTGTGGCTAATGTTTCTCATGAGCTTAGAACTCCTATCACGAATATAAAGGGATTTTCAGAAACATTGCTAGATGGAGCAATAGAGGACAAAGAAAATGCCAAAGATTTTCTCAAAACTATTAATGCGGATGCTAATCGCTTGGCTCAACTTGTCGACGATCTTTTAGATTTATCAAGGATAGAGTCAGGCAAAACTAATTTGAATATTGTGTCTTGCAATATTGAGGATATTGTTGATAGGGTTATCGTTAGCTTGAGGAAGCAGATCAGGGAAGGAAAAATTGTCATAAAAAAGAATATTCCTAACAATTTATCAAAAATAAAAGCAGATGAAAAAAGTATTATGCAGGTTTTTCTGAATTTAATCGATAATGCTATCAAATATAATAATGATGAAGGGTTGATAACCATATCTGTAGCTGAAAGAAATGATTTTGTTGAAGTGAGTATAAAAGATAATGGAATTGGAATACCTGAAGAAGATTTACCTCGCATTTTTGAACGTTTTTATCGAGTCGATAAAGCGAGATCACGCGAGCTAGGCGGAACCGGTCTCGGGCTTTCCATAGCAAAACACCTTGTTCAGTCGCATAAAGGACAGATTTCCGTTCAAAGCGAACTAGGAAAAGGAACCATGTTTAGTTTTACTCTTCCCAAAGCTTAAACTAGTCTTATTAAAATCAAATTCACAATCATTTCACAGAGCAGCCATTTTATTTTCACCTTATAGAATTATACTCTTCTTAAGAAAGAGAGGAGGTGAATAATGGTACTGAGTCAGATGATTAAATCTAATGCAATTAATGTAGATTTTGTAGTTAATTGGCTACGATCTGAAATTGCAGCATTGAATAATATTTTAAACATTATTGAAAAAAATCATAGTTATAGTGACGAATACGTCAAAGAGACTATGAAAAAAGCAGAGATAGATTTTAAGCAAATTAGAAAGTTTATTGATGAAAATTAAATGATGATATAGCTTGTGGAACTACGGTGAGCATGAGCTTTCATCAGAGTTTATTTTTTATTTTGAAAAAGGTTAAGATTAATTAGGAGAGATTGTTTACGCTGGTTTTATTTTCGTAACAATGTCTTTATTAAAAAAGGAGAAAAAGATGAAGAAGTTTTTTTTAGCATTGTTTTTAGGAGCAATCGTATTTGGGGCTTGTTCTTCAAGTTCATCTGCAGGAGAGATCGATATTTTGGTGAACAAGTTAGTTCAAAAAAATATTCTGACTCCTATGGAGGCAGAAATAATTTTGGATGAAACGAAACAGGAAGTTGCGAAAGAGATAGCTGAGCATAAATCTTATGCATTACCTGAATGGGTTCAGAAGATGAAGCTTAAAGGTGATTTGCGTGTTCGTTATCAATATGAATCAAAAGCCGCTGATAAAGGCCAAGCTAAATACAATCGAAGCCGTGGGAGATATCGTTTTCGTTTAGGCGTGACAACAGATGTGGCTGATCAAGTAGAAGTCGGTTTTGGTTTGGCTACAGGTGGAGCAGATCCTCGATCAACAAACCAGACGATGGGTCAAGAGTTTGAGACGCCAGATATTCGTCTAGACTATGCATATGCCAAATATTCTCCGCTTTCCAGCGTAGATATTTATGTCGGACGATTTGCACGAAAGCCAGTTCTTTGGCAAACAGATGACCTTCTTTGGGATGGAGATATCAACCCAGATGGTATTGCCGTTTCGGCAACTCATTCAGTTGGCATGTTAGACGGATTCTTAAACGCAGGTGTTTTTCCTATGTTTGAATATAATACATCTGCTGTAGAGAAGGGCTCAGCTGCTGACCCTGCGATGTATTATGCCCAGGTAGGTGTTGGTTCTAAGGTTGGTGAGAAGATCAGCCTGAAAGGTGCTGTTGCCTATTATGGATTTACAGGTCTTGAAGGAAAAACTTTTGATAACTCAGCTAAAACGAACACAGGAAACAGTACAGGTTTAGTGTATGATTACAATACGGTTAATCCTACAGTTGAACTTAAAATTAGCAATCCATTTGAAGGAATAGATCTTCCGATCGCTATTGAAGCAATCAGTTTCTTTGGAAATTATATTTATAATCCAGATCCTAGTGATAATAATAAAGGATATCTTGCTGGTATGAAATTTGGAGATAAGAAAATTAAGAATCCAGGTAGCTGGCAAATTAAATATTGTTATCGTCACCTTGAAACAGATGCTTGGTTAGATATTTTCCCAGACTCTGATGCTTATGGTGGAGAAACAAATGTTGCTGGTCACGAAGTTGCATGGTCTTATGCAATCAAGAAAAATGTTATTCTTGGCCTAGATTATTACAATATGCATCCTATTAATGGAAGTACAAGCAATACACAGCATTTGATTCAGGCAGATGTGTTATTTAAGTTTTAATTAAGATTAACAAAGAGTTAACGTTGTTGTCACATGTTTGTCACATTATAATAATATAATTTATTTAAATAAAATAAAGGTAAGGAGAAGATATATGAAACGATTTTTAATTTTATCATTGTTTGTTGCATTTTTGATGTGTGCTACAAGCGTTTATGCCGAGGACATGATTCAGATCAAAGGGTCAGACACTTTAATTAATCTTGTTCAGGCATTAGCTGAAGAATATATGGCTCAAAATCCAGGTAAATATATTGCAGTTACTGGAGGAGGCTCTGGAACAGGTATCGCAGCATTAATTAACGGTAAATGTGACATAGCTAATGCTTCTAGGCAAATGAAGGCAAAAGAAGTAGAGCAGGCATCAAAAAATGGAGTTAAGGTTAAGAGAGTTGTTGTTGCCATGGATGGGCTAAGCGTAATCACAAACGGAAATAATTCTGTTAATCAGCTTACTGTAGATGAGATCGGTAGAATTTTTAGAGGTGAAGTTACGAATTGGAGTGAAGTTGGTGGACCGAACATGTCTATAACGCTTTATGGTCGTCAATCAAACTCAGGAACATTTGTGTTTTTCCAGGAGTCTGTATTAAAAGGTGATTATTCTCAGAAAATGAATCGAATGAATGGAAATGCACAAATAGTGGAAGCTGTAAAGCAGGATCAATCAGGCATAGGTTATGTAGGTGTAGGGTACGTAAAAGATGCGAGCGGTATTAACGTGCTAAAGGTTGCTTCTATGGCTGGTGCTGCTTATGCTAATCCACTGAGTGAGGCAGATGTAAAGAGCGGAAAGTATCCTATTTCACGTCCTTTAAATCAATATATTAATGGAACGCCTACAGGCGAAGTAAAGGCTTTTCTAGAGTTCGAATTAAGTCCGCAAGGACAGAAAGAAGTTGAAAAGCAAGGTTTTTTTCAGCTTCCAGGTGAATATGTAGAATATAACAGTAAGGCAGGATTGTAAATTTATTTTGCTAAACAATATTGTTCGAAATAGAAAGAAACCGTGGATAAGTTTAAGACTTATGGAAAAGCTTATCCACGGCTTTTTCTTTGCAAACGGCATGATTTCAGTTGTTGCGCTTTTAGGTATTTTTGCGTTATTAATTTTTACCTCCATACCGGCGTTTCAGGAAATTAATGTATGGTCTTTCTTGTTCGGGTCTGTTTGGAATCCGACATCGTATGTGGAAGAGCAATACGGCATCGTTCCAATGTTAGTAAGCACACTTATTGTTACTGTTGGAGCATTACTTATTGCGATACCCTTAGGCGTTGGAACAGCTGCTTATTTGTCAGATGTCGCTAGTCGGAGGGTAAGAGAAATCGCCAAACCTATTGTTGAAATTTTAGCTGGAATACCATCTGTTGTTCTTGGTTTTCTAGGGATCGTTCTTGTTGGGCCGCTTTTGGCAAAGATATTTCATACTCATAACGGGCTGAATGCTATTAATGGTGCTGTGCTCTTGGCTGTCATGGCTTTGCCGACTATTGTTAGCATCTCTGAGGATGCATTAAGTAGTGTGCCAAGTTCTTACGAGCAGGCTTCTTTGGCTTTAGGAGCTTCGAAATGGCAAACTGTTATTCGAGTAAAAGTTCCAGCTGCATTATCGGGTATTATTGCTGCTTGTATGCTTGGAATGGGAAGAGCGATTGGAGAAACAATGACCGTTTTGATGGCAACGGGCTGTGCTCCTGCTATGCCAGAAAGCATACTTGGGCCGGTAAGAACCCTTACTTCGAGTATAGCCATTGAGCTGGGAGAAGTTGCCTACAATACGACTCATTATTATGCGTTATTTGCTTTAGGGTTGGTATTATTTATCATTACATTTTTTGTTAATATGGCATCTGATATTATTTTGCATAAATACGAACAGGTGAATAGATAATATGAATAAATTATATATATGTCCGCCAACTTTATGCTAAAGTTGGCGAGATCTCGCCAAAATCAAAGATTTTGGCGGAAAAAAGTACATCGATGAAAAAAAATTACATTGAGCAAGCTATAGGATTTGGGCTGTTAAGGGGATGCCTTGTTGTTGTTTTATTTATTGTTGGGTTTATTCTTTACGATATTATTTCTAAAGGAAAGAGCGTAATAAGCTGGGAATTCTTAAGCCAAATGCCAACAAATGGAATGACAGAGGGTGGAATTTTGCCAGCAATATTTGGAACATTTCTCGTTACGACCATTACAGCTATTTTGGCAGTTCCGTTAGGCATGGGATGTGCTATTTATTTGAGCGAATATGCTACAAAAGGGAAAATAACGCGATTGATAAGAATGTCTATCCGTAATTTATCCGGAGTTCCTTCGATTGTTTATGGCTTGTTTGGAGTTGTTTTGTTTGTGCAGTTGATGAAATTAAATGCTTCGGTATTGTCTGCAGGATTAACTTTAGGACTTATGACTTTGCCGTGGACAATTACAGCAAGTGAAGAGGCGCTGAAAGGCGTGCCTAAATCATATAGAGAAGGGTCGTTGGCTCTTGGTGCCACTAAGTGGCAAACTATCCGGACAAATGTTTTACCTTATGCTGTCCCGGGAATGCTTACCGGAACTATTCTTGGCTTAGCTCGAGCAGCAGGAGAGACAGCGCCGATTTTATTTACTGGAGCTGCATTCTATTTGCCTTTTTTGCCGAGATCTCTTTCGGATCAATTTATGGCATTGCCGTATCATCTTTATATTATGTCAACACAACATCATGCGATTGAGAAAGTAAGGCCATTAGCTTATGGAACGGCGTTGGTTTTAATTGGCCTTGTTTTTTGCATGAATCTTTTTGCAGTAATATTGAGATATAAGTTAAGAAAGGTTAGGATGGAATGACGACGATAACAGAGGAAAACGTATTTAAATTAAAGAATAATGGTTTGAAAGCTAGCTATATTAATAAAGATATAGAAAACAATGCGATTAAGATAGTCGTAGAGAATTTTAATTTTTTCTATGATAAAACTCATGCACTTAAAAATATTAATATGGGAATAAGGTCTAATACAGTTGTGGGAATCATAGGGCCTTCTGGCTGCGGAAAATCAACATTCTTAAGATGTTTTAATAGGATGAACGATATTATTCATAAGATAAAATATGAGGGTGGTATTTTTATAGATGAGAATAATATTTTTGATAAAGATTTGGATGTGGTTGATTTAAGACGTAAAGTTGGTATGGTTTTTCAGAAGTCAAATCCTTTTCCAAAGTCTATTTTTGAAAACGTAGCATATGGTTTAAGAATTAATGGGGTAAAAAATAAGGATTTAATTCAAGAGAAAGTTGAAAAGAGTCTCAAAGATGCTGCTTTGTGGGATGAGATAAAAGATAGGCTAAATGAAAGTGCGTTTTCTTTGTCGGGAGGACAGCAGCAGCGATTATGTATTGCACGCGCTCTTGCCATTGAACCTCAGATATTATTGTTAGATGAGCCTGCTTCAGCGTTAGATCCGATTGCTACTGGCAAGATAGAAGAATTAATTCATGAGTTAAAAAAGAAATATACGATTATTATTGTTACGCATAATATGCAACAGGCGGCACGCGTTTCAGACTATACCGCATTTTTTATGCTAGGCGAGTTGGTTGAATATAATTTTACAAATAAGATTTTTACAAATCCTGCAAAAAAAATTACAGAAGATTACGTTACGGGAAGGTTTGGTTAAATATGAAAAGAAATATTGATGATGAATTAAAGAAACTGAATATAGATATTCTAAAGATGGCAGCAATGGTAGAAGAGGCGATACATAAATCTGTCGAAGCTCTTAAGAAACATGATAAGAAGCAGGCGCTTTCTGTTATTGATAATGATAAAAAGATCGATGATATGGAGATAAAGATTGAGGAGGAAGTGATCGACCTTTTTGCATTATTTCAGCCTCTTGCATGTGATCTTCGTTTGATTACGACAGGAATGCATATAAACACTGAACTCGAAAGAATGGCAGATTTAACAGTAAATATTTCACAAAGGGTTTTAGAGTCATCTGGTCAGCCTTTACCAAAGTCGTTGTTGGATATTGTAAAATTAGCTAATCAGGCAAAGTTAATGGTTAAGAATTCAATAGACTCTTTTGTAAATCATGATCAGGAATTAGCTAAACAAGTTATTCTTTCTGATAAAGAGTCAAACAGATTGCGAACGGTTATTATCAGAGAATTGATTGACGAACACATGATAAAAGATAGTGCAATGGTGACTCAAGCCGTTGCCCTTCTTTTGGTTGCTCGTGATTTAGAGAGAATTTGTGATCATGCTGCGGCCATAGCAGAAGATGTAATTTATATGATTAATGCTAAAGTCATTAAGCATCATAGAGAGTTATTGTAAGAATATTGGATTAATTTGTAGTGTAAGGCGATATAAGCGGTTTGAAAAAATAAAGTTTATAAAATTGTACGCATAGTTACACTATTAGCCTTTGCGTGTGTTTAGGTCCAGTCCAAGCATAAATCATGTGTTTATTGTTCTTGTTTCTTTGATTATGGTAAAAAAAGGGGGGCACCCGATAAGGGCGACCCCCTTTTTTTTGATGTAATTAATAGTACGAAATTTCTTTAAAACATATTATTTTGACTTAATTTTCTTTGCTTGATAAACTGTTGTAATGGAAAAGCTAAAACATTATGTTACAGATGAGAAAATAGAATATCACGCTGAAATTTTTGCTAATCGAATCAAAAGGCAATACAAGCATTTGGCTCGTCGTTTTCAGCGCCGGAATATTGATGTTTTTCGTTTATACGACCGGGATATCCCTGAGGTAAGAGCAGTCGTGGATTGGTACCAGGGACATTTGGTTGTTGGTGAATATATCCGTTTGCAGACAGGACCTACTTGGTTGCCACGGATGGCAAAAGCCGCAGGTGAAATTCTTAATATCCCAGAAGACAAGGTTTTTTTAAAACGTCGGCAAACGAAGAGTGCTTCCGGAGCGCGTTATAAAAATTCAAAGTCACAGCGAATGCGATTGGCTGTTTCTGAGCGGGATTTAAAGTTTTGGGTTAAGCTCGACGGACTAGTGGATACGGGATTGTTTTCCGATCATCGTAATACGCGTGAATTGGTGCGGGAAATGGTAAAAGATAAGGATTTTCTTAATCTTTATGCCTACACTGGTTCTTTTAGCTGTGTTGCAGCACTCGGTGGAGCAAAATCAATTGTGACGGTGGATCGATCAGCGACATATCTTCAATGGGCGAGGGATAATTTTAAATTAAATAATATTAATAATTTAAAATATGAGTTTGTTTGTTCTGATACCGAAAAATATTTAGATGACTTGAAAAGAAAGGGACGCAAATTTACGCTTGCGTTTGTAGATCCTCCGTCTTTTTCTCAGCGTCGAGGAAAGAATTCTGTGTTCGACATTAATAAGCACCATGTCGAGTTGCTCGAAAAAGTTTTTCTTGTGATGGCAAAAGATTCAACAGTTATCTTTTCGACCAATCATCAACGTTTTGATCCTAAATTAAGAAGGCTTAACGTCAAACAAGTTAAAGAGCTGACGCCTAAAACGATTCCTGAAGATTATCGTAATAAGCTGGTTCATCGTTGCTGGCAGATTGATTTGTAATAGAAGAAATCAGTGTTTTGATCAAGAGTCATAAATGTCATGGTGCGAATTCTAGATTGAGCCTTGAGCTTGTTTTGGTGTTATAAAAATAGAGTATCAAAAATATAAAAATTTTATTTTACTAAAAGAACAGAATTATTCAACGTTTTTAATTGTTGCTAGATATTACTTTTTAAGATCTTTTTAAATGCTCAGGGTTAAGAATTTTGTTAAATTTTGTAATTGTTAATTAATACTTAATATGCAATATAGAAATTAAGTAATGATTGACAAGAAATAGATTTTGTCATATATTAAAACTGAGGTTAAAAATGAAAAGTGTTGGAATTAATATAAAAAGATTAAGAGATCAGAAAGAGATCACTCTTAGGGAGATGGCTAAAGATGTAGGCGTTAGTCCAAGTTTTCTTTCCCAAGTAGAAAAAGGAAAGGCTTCTCCATCCCTTGCCACATTAAAGTCGATTGCTGATGCGCTAGAAACAACGATAGGTAGCTTGGTTGGCGAGGACGTTAATCAAAAAAATAAGATTGTCACAAGAGAGTGTGATCGTAAGTCGCTTAAACATGTGGGGCAGGGTATACGGATGTCTCTTTTGTCTGAATCAAATCCGTATAAGCAAATGGAACCTTTGCTGTTTAAGTTAAGCAATAATGCTTCCTCTGGGGAATCTTCTTATTCTCATTATGGTCAAGAATTTGTTTTGGTTCTTAAAGGAGCGTTTGAAATTATGTTGGGCGATACATACTATTCTTTAAAGAAAGGAGATAGCATCTATTTTAATTCTAATACGCCACATTCTTTTAAGAATTTAAATAAAGGAGAAACAGAGGTTTTGTGGGTTGTGACACCGCCGAGTTTTTAGTGGGGATTTTTTTTGATTTAATTATGAATGAATACTTAACTTAGTTAAACAATAGTTAATTATATAACGAACGCTTTCTTTGGTTAGTGTTTAGCCAAGAGAGTAAAAATAGGAGGGATACAGATGGAACCTATTAATCTAGAAGGAAGAGTAAAAAATAGCCTTGATCAAGAAGGAAGATTTGAGTTGGATGATATTGTTCATTCTATGAAAAGTGGTCTTTACGCTGCAGATAACGAAGGTAATATTTCATTCGCTAATCGAGCATTTGCTGAGATGTTTCGTTTTGAGAGTGAGCAGGATGTTCTTGGTGTTAATTTAGCTGATCAATTTTATTTGCAAAGGAATGACCGAGCTGCTTTTTTAAGAAGTTTAAATGAAAAAGGGTTTATCTCTGATTATAGAATTCAAATGGTTCGCCGAGACGGGAGTCGGGTTGCTATCACTGCCCAAAGTAATTTTTTAAAGAATAAGAAAGGAAAGATTGTTGGGGTGGAAGGGATTTTGAAAGAGCTTTCTGAAGAAAAAATAGTGGAAGAAAATAAGATTTTAGAAAATTCCCAAATAAGCAGTAACGCTGGGAACCCGAAGGAGACAGATTCTTTATTTGAAGATTCATTGACGGGACTTTACAATTATCAATATTTTCTTCGTTGTTTAGATTTTGAAGTTAAACGTACGAATCGATTTTTTCAACCGTTATGTGCGATTATGATAGATATTGATAATTTCCATAGTTTTGTTGATAAATATGGACAGGACAGTGGTGATGATTTGCTAAAGAAAGCTGGAGTAATTTTTAAGAATAATTTTCGCGACACAGATATTGTTTGCCGGCAATCGCGAGATCAGTTTTTGGCGATTCTATCAGTAACCACAAGGTCTGAAGCGATGTCGATTGCGAAGAAGGTTAAAGATGCTTTACAAAAAACAATGCTTCCAGATGCTGCAACCTGCAGCATGGGGATAAGTCGGTATATTCTTGGGATGAGCACACAAGAGCTTTTGTTGAAAACTAATCTTGGTTTGTGCATGGCCAAAGAGATGGGAAAGAATGAAGCTTGCTTTTATGGTTAATTTAGCTTTTTAGGAATTTTATAATGTGGTCAAGCGGTTAAGTTTGCAAAGATGAAGCTGACATTTTAGGATGTATTAAAGGAGTGTGATTTATGTACACAGAAGTTATTGAACAAATTCGGGATCGGGCTAAAAGTGATCCTAAAAGGATTATTTTTCCTGAGGCTGAAGATGATAGAGTTTTGAAAGCGGTTGATTATATTCGTCAAGAGGGAATTGCGGAGCCTCTTTTGTTTTCATCGAGGAACATTGATCCTTCTCAAAGAGATCAGTTTGCGTATTTGCTTTATGAAATTCGACAGGCCAAAGGAATGACTTATAAAAAAGCTAAGGAATTGATGGATGATCCGCTTTTTTATGCCGCAATGATGTTGCGCTGCGGACTTGTTGATGGGATGGTTGCTGGCGCGTCTCATTCAACCGCAGCGGTTATGCGTGCGGTTCTTTATTGTTTGGAATTAAATGATAAAATTGGGGTTGTAACTAGTTGTTTTTTAATGGGAGTTCCTAACTGTGTTTTCGGCGAGGAAGGGGTTTTGCTTTATGCGGATTGTGGCGTTATTCCAAACCCGACTAGTGATCAATTGGCACGGATTGCTGTCTCAAGTGCACAGTTTTTTCAGGATGTTATGGATGTGACAGCGAGGGTTGCAATGTTAAGCTTTTCTTCAAAAGGAAGTGCGAGCGGTGAACTTGTTGACAAGGTAAGAAATTCGGTTGAGCTCGCTAAGGATTTAAAGAAGGATTTCTTTATTGAGGGAGAATTGCAGGCGGATAGCGCTCTTGTTCCAGAAGTTGCAGCTTGGAAATTGAATGATAGTGATGTTGCTGGGAAAGCCAATGTTTTAATTTTTCCTACATTGGATGCAGGTAATATTGGTTATAAATTGACTGAACGTCTGGCAAATGCTAGGGCAATTGGCCCGATCATTTTGGGCACAATTCAGCCATGTAGTGATTTATCTCGCGGATGTAGTGTAGACGATATTATTGCTTGTACGGCTCTGACCGTTATTCGGGCACAAAAGAAATTTTCTAATTCACGCAATATTTTTATTAATTTTGATAAGCATTATGCATATATTGGTATTTAATGGGGGAAGCTCATCTTTGAGCTATAGAATTTTTAAGTATCAAGGCGCGCGTAACGTTGAGTTGATTTTAAAAGGGAAAGCTTATCGCGTAGGCGGGCAAGGTATGAAATCTTCTTATATCGAGAACCAATTTAATGGTAAGACAACCAAAGAAATTCTTCCAATTTCGGATTATGTAAAAGCAACTGCTTTAGCTGTTGATTATATTAATAAAAATAATATTAGGGTCGATGCTATCGGTCATCGGTTTGTTCATGGGGGAGAATATTTTAAACGATCGGTTTTGCTTGACCGGACAAGTTTAAAAAGAATGGAACGATGCTTACCTTTAGCTCCTCTTCACAACCCTATATCGATGAATATAATTAAAGAGACAATAAGAATGTTTCCTAGAGTTCCGCAATACGCAGTTATTGATTCTGCTTTTCATTCTTCGATTCCAGCTAAGGCATACACTTATCCTGTTCCAAGGCGAATTATTGAGCAGTACCAATATCGTCGTTATGGATTCCATGGGATTTCTTGTTCTTATGTTTGTCGTCATTTATCGGAATTCTTGAAAAAAAGTCCTGGAAAAATAAATATGATCGTCTGTCATTTAGGAACAGGAGGCGCTAGTGTTACTGCAATAAAAAAAGGATGTTCGGTTGATACTTCGATGGGGTTTTCTCCGAATTCTGGGTTAATTATGAGTACAAGATCGGGAGATATCGATCCGATGGTTGTTGTTAGCTTAATGCAGATTTCTGATTTTCATTCTCAGGAAATTAGTGATTTATTAAACAAGAGAAGTGGGCTTTTGGGCATATCCGGATTCTCTAGCGATATAACAGATATTATTGCTTTTCTTGGGCATAAGCGGTTTGGAAAAAGGGCTCAATTAGCTTTTGATATGTATGTAAATCGACTTAAAAGTTATATTGGCAGGTATCTTATGGTGCTTGGTGGTCAGGTTGATGCGTTGGTGTTTACCGACGATATTGGTGTTAATAATCCATTGATTCGCGAGAGCGTTTGTAGGTCGCTGTGTTGGGCAGGTATTGTTATCGATAAGAAAAAGAATGAAAAAGTATCTCGAGAACAGACAGTTTCAATTCAGTCTTCTTCTTCAAAAATTGCTGTTGTGACGATGCCAACTGAAGAGGAGATGATGATTTGTCTTGAGGGTGCACGTTTGCTGAAAGGATGCAGATGATGTTTGAAAGTGATTTAAAGAAGAATAAAAAAGATGCTTTTTTTTCATGCCTGCCTGAGTATGCTCAATTATATGCTATTCCTTATTCGTTATCAAAAAAGAATTTTAAGAAACATGGTAGACAATCTGGTGTTCATCAGAAAGCATTGCAAAAGATTAAAGATTTTGAAAAAATAAAGAATCGTAGTATTATTACAATTTTTATTGGTGAATCTACTAATATTGTCGCAGTCAAGAATGGTAATCCGATTGAATTCAGTGATGGCTTTTCTGAGGCAGGAGGTATTTTGTCAGCAACAGGGTGTGGGGATATAGATAGTACAATCGTTTTTCAGTTGATGGCTGATGGGGTGTCCGTTTCCGAAGTTGAGAATTTGTTGTCTACTCAGAGTGGGTTCAAAGCTTTAGCAGGTGTACATTCAAGGCTTAAAGATGTTTTTAGTCGGAAAGACCCTAGAGCGAAATTTGCTAAGCAGGTTTTTTGTTATCAGCTTTTAAAATATGTTGGCGCTTATGTTGCAATTTTAGGTGGATTAGATTTTATTTTATTTATAGGAGAAAATCAAAAGGAAAATAAAAGTTTAGTTTTTGAGCTGATGCGGCAGTTGAAGCTTCTTGATATTAAGAGAAAATCGAATATTGCCTGGGAAGATGTTTCGTTGTTGACCGCCAATGATTCATCTGTTAAATGTTATTTTCTCCAGTCTGATAAAATTTAATAAATAAGAAAGTTTTTACTGTGTGGACCTTTTTTGCTACCGCTTATGTAGCATGTTGATGTTTTATTCTTTGCATTGTGAAGGCAAAGAGAAAAGATCAGTAGATTGAAAGAGAATTGCTAGAGCGTGTAATCTTTTCTGTTTTCCAAGGCGTGCCGGTATTCTTCATTCATATTCTTAAAGTTTAGAACCCTTTCCTTTATTACGTTTAAAAATCGATTTGTAATTTCTTGCAAGCACTTCACACATAAGATACAATTCTTAAATGAAAGAAAATAAAATTATCGAACTTAAAGATATTTCTATCTTTCGCGGAAAAAAACAAATTCTTCACCATGTTAATTGGTCAACGTATCAGGGTCAGCATTGGTTTATCCTTGGAAATAATGGTTCTGGAAAAACAACACTGCTTGAAATTCTGATGGGTTATCTTTGGCCGCAAGAAGGTTCTGTTTTTATTTTAGGGCAGCAATACGGAAAAATATGTATTCCTGACCTTCGTAAGAAAATAGGCTATGTGTCTACGTGGATATTTAATAGAATGTACAAGCGTTATAACGTCGAGGATATTGTTGCCTCAGGAATTGATGGTTCAACAAGTTATTTATCAGAAAAAAATACTGACATTGTAGAGCAAGTTCATAAAATGGCAGATGCCTTTAGTTGTGTGCATTTACTTGAAAAAAGTTTTGGTTCGATTTCTTCTGGAGAACAGTTTAAAGTAATTTTATGCCGAGCATTGATTAACCAGCCCGAGCTTTTGATACTAGATGAGCCATTTGCTTTTTTAGATATTGGAGCCAGACAAAAAGCGTATCGTTTGATTGAACAAATTGCGATTAAGCCTTCGGCTCCTCAAATAGTACTTGTCACTCATCACTTGGAGGACATACGAAGCTTTTATACTCAAGGGATGATTATTAAAGATGGAAAGATTTTTCAAAATGGCTCTAAAGAATCGATTTTAGAGCCGGATAATCTAAATAAAGTGTTTGATATTTCTGATTTTTGATTTTTATGTTAGAAATATGGTTTCGAATTATTAGCGGAAAACATAATATTGTTTCAGATATTGAGATTATTTCTATCGATAAAGCACAAGATGCATATGAACGCGTGGTCAAAGGGGATGTGCGTTTTCGTTTTGTTATTGATATGGCTTCGCTAAAATAAAAAGATTAAGAATTGTTTTTAAGCTGAGGTTAACGTGGCACAGCCATATAAGAAAATTACTGCGCAGAATTTTAAATCATACGGAAAGCTTATTTGTTATCCTGGGAAGGAAAGTAAGGTAAATAATCGTAATCTTTGGCGTATTGTTCACGTGGAGACAGCTAAAGTTGGATGGCGGGTAGCATATTTAGTATTAAGAGATCAGTCCGTTGGACGTTTAGAACAGCATCCTTTTTCTGATGAGACTTTTGAGCCTGTTAAAGGAAAGGCCTTATTGTTTGTGTCGCTTAAAAAGAATTTTGAAGATATAAAATGTTTTTTGCTGGATAGACCCATTGTTATTCGCAAGAAAGTTTGGCATGCCGTAGTAGCGCTTGGCAAAGAAGCTGAGATTAAAATAACAGAAAATAAAACCGTTGCATGCTGTTGTTGGAAGCTAGATAAGAATGTTCGGCTTGGGCCAAGTTTTATTATTAATAAATAGATTGATTAGGGAAATTTGCTTTTAAGTTCGACAAACAATGATTGTTTTGTTCATTCAGAGCGATATAATTATTTTCTTGTGACAGAAGAAAGACGCAGTCGCTTAAAAAGCGGTAGCTGCTTTTTAGAAAGAATTTTCTAAATGATTTTTTTAATGAACATGAAAAAAGACATTGTCCAATGGTGCCAGGGAAGAAACGGGTTTGTTCGTTTGCCTTTGTTGATATGGTTCATCTGTGTTCTAATTAGACATTTAAGGGATCCGCATTATCAGTCTTTGCTCGGGGCGATTAATTTGGGAATCCATGAATTAGGTCATATGGTTTTTTCTTTTGGTGGAGAATTCTTAACGATTGCTGGAGGGACGGTTCTTCAGTGCTTGGTACCTCTTTATGGTGTTTATAATTTCTTGAAACAAAAAGATTATTTTGCTTCGGCACTTTGCTTTGGCTGGCTTTCTACTAATTTTTTTAATGTAGCCACTTATGCTGGTGATGCACAAGCTATGGCTTTGCCTTTGGTGACGCCTTTTGGTTTAACGCCTAGCATTGCTCATGATTGGAATTATTTGTTAACGCAAATGGGATTGTTGGCTTTTGATGGATGGGTTGCTTTTTTCTTTCGCTTTCTTGGCGTTTTATCTATGGGGATTTGTTTGTTCGCCGGCGGTTGGATGGTTGCCTTGATGATGAAGAATTCTTTTAGAATAATAAAGAACAAGTGATTGCTGCTTTTTATCTATTTTTATTTTGAAGAATTATTAGGCTATTGAATAATTTTATAGTCAAGAATCAAAATAGGAGTATAATTTCTTTATTATTTCATTTCTATTTTTTTGTTTTAATGAATGCGTTAATGAATAACACTGTTAGATAACTAGATAAAGAGAAGGAATAAAAAATGAAAGAATTTCAATTTACGGATTGCATTGAAATTAAAGAGCTCACTGGCAAAAAGGCCAATGACGAGGCTGAGCTTTTGGAGTTAATAGAGGAAGCCTCGCCTGATTCAATATATTTTCATACGCATAGTTATTTTTTGCGGCATTTTTATATTATGGGGCCGTATCCGAGTGACTTTGCTAATTGGATTGTGATGCAGGTTAGAGATCGCGTTTTAGGAGAAAAGCTTTCAGCCTTAACGCCTTCCGGCAAACAAAAAATCGAAGATGTTCGAAGCGATTTGATTGAAGTCATTGACGACCATCTCTCAAGCATAAAAACAATTCCAGCTGTTTCTTTTGGTCAGCCGTTTTATTTAATGAAGTCAAAAATTATCGAAATTCCTACGAGGCTTAAAGCTCAGAATTTAAAGGAGTTTCGAGACAGTCTAGCTTGTGTCGATGCAAGCGCGATATATAATCATGTTTTTGAGGCACGTTTACGTGGACAAAAAGGAAGAAGTGACTTTTCAATCTGGCTCGAAGAGGTTTTAGGATTAAGTCAGTTAGCTCAAAGTATTGAGCGAATCGATGCTTATATGTATGGTTTAGAAGGGCTTCGCAAGAAAATACTTTGTTTGTGCGATCAAGAGCTTCAAGAAGGAGGGCAGTACTCATGAGCACGCTAGATTGGGAATCTTATCGAAATATTGCTCCTGCAGGAATTGTTGATCTTGGACATCGCGTTGCAGATCGTCTTAAGGGAAAAAAATTCGTTCATGTTAATTCGACGCGTTGGGGTGGAGGCGTTGCTGAGATGTTGCATCGGCTCGTTCCTTTGTTTCAAGATTTGGGAATTGATACACGCTGGGATGTGATCGAGGGAGCTCCAGAGTTTTATCAAGTAACGAAAAGTTTTCACAATGCGCTTCAGGGGCAGAATCAAATTATTACTAAAGAAATGTACGATGCTTATCTTCGAATTAACAAGAAGAATGGCTTGAAAATGAATTTGGATGCAGACATGGTTATTATTCATGATCCTCAGCCTGCCCCATTAATTTATAAAAAGAAAAAAGGTTCGACATGGTTATGGCGCTGCCACATTGATGCTTCGCGTCCTCAGCGCAAGGTATGGAATTTCTTGAAAGAATACGTTTCGAAATATGATGGGGCGATATTTTCTTTGCCAAGTTTTGCCCAGAAACTTAGTATTCCTCAGTATTTGGTATATCCGTCTATTGATCCGTTGAGCGATAAAAATAAAGAGCTGACACAAGAAGAGATTAATTCTGTTTTAGAACAATTTAATATTCCAAAAGATAAGCCGATGATTCTGCAGGTTTCTCGATTTGATCGTTTTAAGGATCCTGTTGGCGTTATTGAAGCTTATAAAATGGTTAAGCAGTATAATGATTGTTGTCTTGTTCTAGCTGGAGGTAGCGCTGCAGATGATCCTGAAGGGTTGGAGGTTTTAAATGAAGTGAAGAACGCTGCAGAAAAAGATAAAGATATTTTTATTTTAGATCTTCCTCCTGATGCTAACATTATTATTAACGCTTTGCAAAGAGCTGCAGCTGTTGTTTTACAGAAATCTCTTAAAGAGGGTTTTGGGTTAACTGTCGCTGAGGCGATGTGGAAAGCAAGACCTGTTATTGGAGGTTTTGTTGGTGGAATCACGGTCCAGATTGTTTATGGACAAACTGGGTTTACAGTTAGTTCGGCTGAGGGTTGCGCTTATCGCATTCGCTATCTTTTAAATAATCCTGAATTTGCTTTAGCTATGGGGCAAAACGCTAAAGAGTATACAAGGCGTAACTTTCTTATTACGCGTCATGTTATTGATTATCTTTCTTTGATGACAGCTTGTGTAAAGAAATAGAAAATTTAATAATTTTAGGTATGTTCGTCGTATGAATTTGACACACAGCAGCATCGCTGTGTGTCATTTTTTTGTATAGATGTATATTTGATTTATGCTCCGAGAAGAGCTCTTAACGTAATTCGGGCAGTTTCCATGATTCCTTTTGATTTGGTGCGGAGAATGTCGTATTCGCTGCTAAACATATTGTATTGTTGTTCAAAAGTGGCATCGCTTACACCATCTTTTTTTTCGGGTTCTCTAATTTCTCTCCATAACAATGAAAGCATTCTTTCAATTCTCTCTGTTTGATCAACGCATACTCTGTAGTCTCGAAAAGATTTATTGTCAGATAAGGTTCCTAGAGGAGACACCGATATATTGTACATCCATTTCTTTTTATCAAAATCCCAGCATTTGATCAAGAAATTTAGAGTTTGTTCATAAGCAAAATTTCTATTTCTTATTAAAAGATCTTTTAGGACTGTTGTTTTAAAATTAAGAAATTCAGATCTTGGCCTGTTAAGAGGTAGGGATCTTATGCTTTGCGAGATTTCAGGAAGCCAGTTTGCTAAAAGAGGATATGTCCCGTAGGTGTCGACTAAACTTTTTGCACTGTATTGATCGCCTGTTCTAAAATCACCTATGGCGATATCTGCGTCTGTTGTTTCAATAAAGCCTTTGAGTTTATCATAAAACTCAACGTCTTCGTCAACATAATCTAGATCGCCTGGTATTTGTATAATTCTTTCTGCCTCAGGATAGTTATCAAGCACGTGACCCCAGCCTGTAAGCCAGGTCTGACATGTGTCCACAGACCAGGTTTGCACAACTTCAAGAGTTTTGTATCGTTCGTCTTTTATAAAAGAAACAGCATTGCCTCTGATGACTGTAGATCTTGGTATCACAACAATTGGCATAGGATCGATTTCTTTGCACCTTTCAACTGTCCACCAGAAATACCATTCACACTGTTCGTTATCTTCATACCCTTGGTATGGAAAAATAATAATTGGTTTTGAGCTTGTTTTCTTTTTGTTGTCTTGTTTTGTCATGTTCTTTTCTATGCCTTTCCGCGTCTTTCTTCCAATTCTTTGCGAACCCTGTGAGCATCATTTTCAGTAAATTTTATACTGAAAATAAAAATTATTGCAATAATGGATGCTATGATTGGAATAGAAACGTCAAAGACTCTCATCCAAAATAAAGTATCTAAAGATTTTCCAATGCCTTTTCCTTGATCAAACCCTGTCCAGGCAAGCATCGCACCTCCAAGGAGTCCTGCGAGAGCAAGCCCCATTTTAACCATCCACCAATAGACTGCCGTA
>JAQUUP010000018.1:23677-37956 GCA_028693815.1 Candidatus Omnitrophota bacterium | reverse complement strand
GCTCAGGCTAAAGAATACTTAGGCGCAATTACCAACCGTCTAGAGGAAGTTGCTCCTAATCAAGGCGGCACAATTCAGAATTCTTATCAAGAAGCGAGAAAAGGACAATCCATGACCTTAACCGCTGAGCAATGGCTTGATGCCAAAACACAAGCGCTTGCAAGCAAGGCTTCCTTTGTTGAAACTTTAACCGTCGAAGGGCAAAAAATAGGAAGAATTAAGACTTTAAATACAGCAAGACATGATAAAGACTGGTATTCAAGTGTTTACATTTTTGCTTTTAACCCGAAAAATGGAAAGCTTTATGCCCAGAGACGATCACAGCTAAAAGATTTTAATGCCGGTAAGCAAGATGCTTCAGCAACTGGTCACGTTGAACCAGGTGAAACAAGTCTTGACGCTGCTTGCCGAATCATGAAAAAGGAGTTAGGGGTAACTCTTTCATTTTCTGATTTTGTTCGTATCGGTGAGGATTTTGAGTATAAGATTATTGAAGAAACAAAAGATAGCCAAGTCTTAAAGCAATTTCGCACAGTTTACATTACGATTATTCCCGAGAGTCAAGAAGTTGCCTTTAATCCTCAAGAAGTTAAAGAGGTCATTCTTGTTGAGGTTCGAGATCAGATCAAAAAAGCTAGATTTAACAATAAAGATCTTAGTCAAAGCTTAAAACTTATTTATGAATATTCTAAAGTTACAGAGGCTCTTAATAAGACATCGAAAATTTTAAAAACAATTGTTAAAAGAGTCAAGTGCGATTTACCTTTACAAGAAGACCTTCTTTTTGCGGTAGAAAATATTACTTCTGATCATGCGGTGCGAGCTCTTGTCCAAGTTTCTCCAGAGGCAATTCCTATTATCAAGACAGGTGGCCTAGGTGATGTAGTTGGAGAATATGCTCAAAAGATCGCACGTCTTGGAATTAATTCTTATGTTTTTCTTTTAAAATATGCAAACCTCAAAGATGAAGGCTGGGTAGATACAAAAGTTAAATTTGATCTTGCTCTTAATGGCATGCATGGAGAGTGGCCGCTACCTGTGTCTGTTTGGAAAAAAACAGCTAACGATGTTACGTATTTTGGCTTACAAGATAATGGATCTTATACTCAGAAAATTTATTCGGGAGATCAATACCGACAGGCGATTTTGTTGTGCGAAGGATCTCTTCTGGCCATGGAAAAATTGGTTGAGACAAAACAAATGATAAATCCAGATGTTATTCATACTCATGATTGGCAGGCAGGTGAGATAAATCTTTTATTGGAAACAAATTTCCAAAATCGTTCAATTTTTAGAAATATCGCCCATGTAACTAGCGAACACAATCCTAAGCAGCAAGGGCCAAGATTCTCTTCGGATCGTTTTGATGAGATGCGTATTAGCGGGGAGCATTGGTTTGGTATTGCTATTGGAAATAATCAGATGAGTTTAAAGCGCGGCGGACTAAATCATGCACAGCGTATTATTTTTGTTTCTGAAAATAATATGAACGAGGCGTTAAATGGCCAGGGATTTGGAAATGATCATATCTATCAAGCAAGAAGAGTTGCTTTAAGAGGTGTCCCGAACGGTATTTTAGTTGAGCGTTGGCCAGCCTTAAGTGAAGAGAAAAAACAAAAGGCTGAGCAAGAAGTTTTAAAAGAACTAGATCTTGATTCGGCAGACAAAGATACGGTGACGATTGGCACCGTTGCGCGTATTGACGATCAAAAAGATACCAAGAAACTTATTTGGGTGGTTGGTCAAATCATGGAAGAAACAGATGGAAAGCTTCGCTTTATTTATCTTGGTGATGGACATCCTGATAATCCATACACGGGCGAAGCTAAGGCTATGATGAAAGATCTTGTTAACAGGTGGCCAACCAAAGTTAAAATTATTCATAAACCTGATCATGCTCAAACGAACCGTATTATGGACGGGCTTCAAGTTTTTAGCTATGCATCAAGGTTTGAGCCTTTTGGCACAAAGCCAGGCGCAGCTGTTCAAAAAGGCATCCCACTTATTCTTACGCGCGTTGGGGGATTAGCTGAGTTTGGAAAAGACTGGAATCCGGATACGCAAGAAGGTAATGCGGTTTTCTTAAATGAATTAAGCGACGAAGAACTTAGAAAAGCCATATGGACGATTATAAATCTTTATCGAAACCATCTAGAAAAAGCTCTTAAAATTAGAGAAAACGCCCGAAATACAGATATGCGCTGGGAGCCATCTGTCCGAAAATATGTAAGAATTTATCAGGAAGTGATTGATGAAAACAAACAAAAATATCATGCGTCTTCAAATTTAGGAAAAGACTTTTCTGTTCTCTTAAAATATTTTAATAACGATAGAGAAAAAGCGATTACTCAGATTCGTATTTGGCAAAAAGAGTTAAGTGATAAGCTAGGTGACAAAAAGACATTAAAGCAAATGACAACGTTTAAAGACGATGCGCATAAAGACGGAGTCGAATATTTATTAACAACGGATGCAAAAGGAAAATATACAGGAAAAATTCGTCCAAGAGAATTATGCTATAATGACGGAACATGGCATCGAACAGTTGGCATGCTGGTAATTGATAAAGATAATCGCATGGCTATTCAAACGCGTTCACGACATAAAAAATCTCGACCGCTTGCCAAAGATGTTTCTGCAGGCGGACACATGGGGCTTCAAGATGATCCTTTTGATGCAGCTAAGCGCGAACTCGAAGAAGAGCTTTTTGATACAGAAACAACAGGATTTAAGATTGATCCTTCACGATTAATCCGTATTACCCCAGAGGGAGTTTATGTGATTAACGACAGCAGCAAGACCGATCATTTTGATCGAGAGCTTGCAACGTTTTTTGCGTATGATATTACAGAAGAAGAAAAGAAGGATATTAAGCTTCAAGAATCAGAGGTAGAGATTGTTTCGATGCAAGACTTGTTTGTTGATATGGATCAAATTCTAAGAGATTTTCATGGAGTCACTAAAGATAATGATTATGCTATCGGATTTTTGATTCTTGAAAATTTTCAGACACAATCTAAAATTAAAAGAACACCGCAATATTATTTAAAACAATTTTTAGCAAAAAGAGCGTCTTCGGTTTTATTTAATAGCTATAGAACTTTAGGCATCTTAAGCAATCAAGATATGCTTGAATGGCTTTCTAGAAAAGTCAGCGCTCCAAATTTAGTTGGAAAAAACATGTTTCTTGATAAGCCGGTGTCAATGCTTCCTACCGTGGCTGGAAGAAGTTTTTTGACATCGGCTTTTTTATTTAATGAGCCGCTGTCTTCATTGGCTGTTAATCGTGGTCCCGACGCTTCGCCTCAAGCGAAGGGCGGGACTCCGACTTCTTTAGATATTTTATATAGAGCGCGTCGGAGCAGGATCGAGATTCTGATAGCGGCTTTTTCTATGTCAAAACCAACCGTTTCACACCCTCGGGGTGTGAACGGTGATCAAGTGTCTTTCTCAGCCACCGCAGGCCTTGCCGTTTTGGCGCAGTTTATTGAGATGGGCAAAACATCCGGCGAGCTTCAAAACCTTTTATTATCTTTTGAATATAAGATTTATGAAATGGTCCAAGATCACCACCGAGGATTGTATCAGGAGAAAAATATAGAGATACTTGTTGATCATGTTAAAAGGCAAAAAGAATCTAGAGCTAATCGTATTTGTGCTCAAAAGAGAATAAGAAATAAAAAAGAAGAAGTTTCTTCAATTCTAAGAAACGAGACAGCTCTTCAGAGAGCAAAAAAAGAGTTGGAGAAAGAAAAAAGTTTTTGGGGTAAAGTTCTTAGAAATCAAAATACTTATCCTTTGGTTGGAGAGCTTCATTTTGGCCCTACTTGTGGCGAGGGGTGCATTTATTGTTATAGCCAGGGCAATCTAAGCTATTCGTTTCTTAAGAATTCTGGCGATGAGAATAAATTATTAAATAGAGAAGAAATAAAAAGATTGGTTGAAGAATGGCGCTCTATAGGAATAAAGCAGATAATTTGTTCTGGAGGCCTAGAATTCTTTACATCTAAACATGCTTATTATACGCTCACTTTATTAAAAGAAGCAAAAATTCCAGTTTTTATTATAACGTCTGGCTCACGGATTCATAAGGGAGACATGGCACAGCTTCTATATGCCGATGCAGTTAGGTTTTCAATTGATTCTTTTGATAGATCGATATTTTGCACTATTCGAACGACAGCAGATTATAATCAAGTTTTTTCAAACTTAAAAGCGTTGATACAGCTAAGAGAAGAAAAGAATGCAGAGACTGTTATTGCTGTTTCAAGAATGTTTTTGCCTCATAATTTTAATGAAGATGAGAATTTTATTATTAAGGCTTCAGAGATTGGGGTAGATCTTGTTCAATTTTCTGTCGATTATCGAAGAAAAGAAGAAACGACGATTTCGCCTAAAAAGCTTGAAGAAAGGGTTCATGCGCTTCGAGAAAGGTTTGGATACAATTACCAAGGTTTACGCATTGAGTATAAAGAAGATTTGTTAAATTCTGAGGAAAAACATATTAATTTCGAACATTGTTGGAGTTCTTACAGGAAATTTGTTATGGATCCTTTTGGAAATGTTTATCCTTGTTGCATATGGGCTCAGCCTGGTATTTCTGGAATAAGAAATATTGAAGCTAATGTTAGGAAATTCGAAGGAAGCTTTATACGACTTTGGTCTGAAACAAATACTTTTAGAAGAACAATTGATCCGACAAGATTATGCTCTTTTTGTGGGCATTGGGATTTGTTAGTTAATGAGTTCATTGACGGGAACAAACAGCTGTTTTTGGATGATTCTGATAGTTCTGAGGAGGCAACTTTATCATCGGCTATCTCTTCCCACGTTTCTTCCTCAAGAAATATTAAAAAGGTTTCTTCACCAGCGGCATCTTCAGCAACTTCAGATCTTTCTAAGTTTTTTTATATGAATTCAGAACTAAAGAAATCTTTTCTCGAAGGTGATTATAACGAGATTCATATTGTCGCCGCAGGTGGAGGAGGAGACCTTTTGGGGGCTATTTTCTTAGCGAAGGTATTGAAGCTTTTTCGAAAGATGACGGGAAAACGAGCAATAAAGGTCAGCATCGTAACAACGAATGTAAAAAGAGGAGAGGAAAATTTAAACGGCGGGCCAACACCTATTGAGAATCTTGGAATTATGGATCAGAGAACAGGGAAGGTTGCCCCGCTTGCTACAGTTAATCATGCTAAACATTTTTATCGCATTGATCAGGCCAACATTGTTTCTCTTGTTGAAGTAGATGCTGCGCATCATAAAATTGAGATTTTGATTAAAGAAGGCGCTGTTGTTAAGAAGATGCAAGAATCGGGGCTTGATTTGATCATGATTGATGTTAATCCTGGATTTAAAGCAATTGCAGCTGAATATCACAAGATCATAAAAAACAAAAAAGTTTTAATTCTTGGTTTGGATATGGGAGGAGATATCCTTGCTCGATATCTTTATCGTATTATTAAGGGAAAAAACGGAAACAAAAGAAATCATCCTGAAAAAGGCATCAGATCTCCAATTACAGATACTATTATATTAAAGTCACTCTGTTGCTTGAAGGCTCGCTACAAACATAATGTTTTATTAGGGGTTAGCGCTTTAGGAGGAGATGGAGAGCTTGGCAAAACATTGATTCGATATTTAAGAGAGTTTATTGATAAGGATGAGCTGTTAGGTGTTTTAGATATTCAGGGTTTCTTGCGTCAAGCTGGACCAGGAGGAATTAAACTTCTTAACGATGTTTTAGATTTAGACATTTCAAGTGAAGTCTCAACTAATTTTATCAGAAGGATTCAAAAGGCGATTTTAGGGTTGGCATATAGATATAGCAGACATGAAAGAGAAGAAGTTGTTATTGGGTGGGAAAGCTTCCAAGGGGGAATATCTAAAGAATCTCTGTTGAGTTTGCTTGATTCTTTAGAAGTCCCTATTAAGGTACAAAAAATACGAGGTGGCACAAGAACAGAAACTCTTATTAAGGCTTATTTGTTTACGCTGTTTTTTGATCCCTTGGTTATTGAAAGCTATATTTCTAAAGAAATCAGGGATGTTCTTGAATCACAAGTGACTTGGGATGCTGTTGCGAAAGTTTTTTCTGATTTCGGCTATACAACAGAAATGGATGATATCAACAATAAAAGAGACAGAATATCGGTAAGGAAATTTTTGGCGAGATTGTATAGGCAGTTTGTTGAAGTAAAAAGATATTCTTTTCTTGAGAGAAGCAATGCTATCTGTAAGAGGTTTTCATCTGCTAAAGAAATTCTTGCAGTTCAGGAGTATTTTGCAAAGCTTGAAGATCAATATCATGAAAACAAGCAAGTCTATTATGTCTTTCGATATTTAATAGCATTTGTCTTTGAAGCTGCAGCAAAAAAATCTCAGGGAGACTTTGGGGTTTTTATAGAATATTGTGAGTATTCAAGAACTTTTATAGATCGGATAAAGAGAGAGAAATACGTGTCAGAATCTATTTTACTTGTTTATGCTTTGTTGCACAAGCCGATGGCACATTTTATTGAGACGAGTAAGTCCTCAGATGGTTTTAAGAAACTTTTAAGATCTCTTGAGTATGAAATCTACAGGATGGCCCAAGATCGACATCGACGTCTGTATACAGAAGAGAATGTAAAAGAAATTCTTGCTTATGTTAGAAAACAGACTGAGACGAGACCTGGCTCTGCCCACATAAAGAATCGAAAAAGAGCACTAGCTGCAAAAAGAAACCAAGGCAGCTCAAGTATTCCTGTTTCAACCCCAATAGAAAATAATGCGCTTGTTGTTCCAATGATGCCGTTTGCACCTTCAGTGGTGTCGAGCACGATATTTTTGTTGAGCCAAAATATGGCAAGTGGCCGAATAAGTAGAACAGCGGAAATTTCAGGAAATGATCAGATTGCTTCATGGATTGCCGAGAATGTTACTGCGCCTGGAAGTGCTAGTACACATATTGTTTTAAGTAAGCCGGTGTCAATGCTTCCTACCGTGGCTGGAAGAAGACTTTTGACACCGGCTTTTTTATCTAAAGCGGCTTCTTCTAAAAACATAAAATCTTCCTCTACGCTTTCGCGCAAAGATTTCGCACTCACAAAAACTACTGCCTCATCGCCAAATCCTCATAAAAAGAAAAGTGGTCTTGAACATTCTGACTTTTTTGATGTTTTGGGTATGCGAAAATATTGCCCTGAGAATAACTCTGGTGACCCATATAATATTGTTGATTATATGAATTATGTTGTGCAGTTTCTTGGCGGTGGATTTGATCTTTTAACGACAAAGATTAACGAGATTATTGCGAAATTATCAGCAGCCTCAAATGACGAGCTTGATTATCTTGAGGCTGTGGCTAAGGATATCTACGCGCCATTATGTTATAGAGTTGGTTTTTGGAAATGGGCCACAGAATTATCAGAATCTGTTACCAAAGCTCGCTATCCTGAAGGATATAGAGAGGCTGAGCTAGAAATTGTAGAAGCTTTGGGTCATATGACACGTGAGCAGGCTGAGAAGTATCTTGAAGAAATTGGCAGTAAAATTAAAAAACGGCTAGAGAGAAACGGCATAAAAGTAATTGCTATTTATTGGAGAGTTAAGGGGGCAGGTTCTGCTTATCAAAAAATTGAAAGCGGAAGAGGAAGGCGAGGAGCGGTTAAGAACATAGGATCGTTACAAGACCTTTTGGGTCTTCATGTGATTGTTGATAAATCAGATTATTGGTCTTCTGTTGGTCTTTTTATGGGCTGGCGTGATATTTTTGCTCCTTACCAAGAGTTGGGCGGTGAGTTAATTCCTAAGCAAACTGACGTTAATGTTCGTGATGCGGGAGAGAAATATGATGGAAGTCATTTCGGAATCAATATTCCTCTGCCAATGAATGCTACCAAAAGGTCTGTGGCTATGGAGATTAAGCTTTTCGATTCTGATAAATACTCGGAGTTTATGTATGGGGAAAATGCTAGCTGGAAATATGATTTGCGTAAACGTCATCCTAATCAACAATTTAATTTAGGTGGCTTGACAACGATGTCTCATAATCCTGAAGAAAATCTTTTAAATCTTTTTAATTATTTGAAAGATTGGGTTTATATTTTCTTTGTGTCGATTAATGAAAAAGCAGGCCAGTACATTCTTAGGCCTGCAAGGTTTAAGGATGGTTTTATTGGAGGGGATCTTTTGTGCCTTAGACGAGTTGATGAGTTTTTGTCTCTCACAAATTTGGATCCGTCTTCTCAGGAAGGGCTTAATTCTTTTGATCATGCGGTGATTTATGGATTTGAGTTCCCAGCTACTAAGAGAGGAAAGGTAAAACGTCGGAACAAAAGTGTTGGGCAGCCTCTTTTAGCAGGTGATTTTATTATGATTGATCCAGCAATCAGAGTGGTCCTTACCGCTAAAGAAAAAAAAGAAATACAGCAAAGAGCGAAACATCTTAGAACGCTTTTAAGGCTGCAGCTTAAGCCTGGAGAGTTCCTGAAGACTTCTAAAATCTTAAGCGAAGAAGCTCGCAGATGGTATTCTGCCGGAATAAGGAAATTAGTCGGGATAGGAAAAAATAGATGGGTGAATAAACTTTTTGATTCTGATGAAACAGTACAAGCCTTAGGTTTTAAGAATAAGGAACAGACAGTGGCTTTTATTGGCCGTTGCAAAGTTTCTTTTGATATTAAAACAATTGTTTTATCTTCTGGATCCAGAGCATGGCTTGACGCTCGTGTTGTAACGATTGGTGTAAAACCAGGCAATGTTAAAAGGACGTTGATGGCTTTAGATTTGAGTTTTGATTATGATCGCCCAGGATTGATGAGTGAAGTGGTTGATGCCATTGCCAAGGTTAGAGCAGAGGTTATTTTGAGCAATTCGTTTCCTAAAAAAGTTAACTTGATTCTTATGATTGATAGGGAAAGAATTTCTAACCTAGAAAATATTTTGATTGAAATAAAAAGTCGAGATAAAGAATCTAAGGTTACTGTAGGAAATTTTGTTAGCAAAAAAATATGTGTTCTTGTTGATCTTAATAAGAGTTTTTATAATTTTTCAGATACATTTCAGATTATTTTGGCTGTGTTTAAAGGTTTTGAAATTAATGTTTATAGAAATAATGTTGCGCATCAGCCGGAATATAAAGAACCAGGTCCTGTTAACCCTGAGTATCCTTTTGCTGTCGAGTTAAAGAAATTGCATGAGCCAGGTGAGAGGATTGCGTTATATGAATTTGAAATTGGAGTGCCGCTTCTTTTGAAAGATGAAGAATTGATCGGAAAACTTGAGCACCGCATTGGCACCAGTGAAGTTGAGATTAAAGATTCTTCTTTTGTAGGTTCTTCTGCTAAGGGCGGCAAAGAAGCCTCTTCTTCCGCCTTGACTTCGATCTATGTTTTTAAGATTGGGGAGGATGGATCAATGACAGTTCTTGATCCGGTAGATTCGAAACATGATATTGTTTATGTGTATAATACGCAATTTTTGCTAACAGGAGAAAAGATAGCCTTGGTTGCTTCGTATAGACCTTCAGAGGTTGTTATTGCCATGAAGATGTTGAGGCAAGGAAAAACCTATATTGGCCTTTGGCATGCTCCTCGAATCACAATATTGGCTATTGAGAAGTTAATTCGCGTTATCAAAGAAAAAGAATTTTTGATGATTCAAATGGTTGTTTATTTTGACACGGGTAAGAGATCTATGAAATTATTGGAGCAGGAATTAAAGCTCGCGTATCCTGCTGTCAAAACCGTTGAACGCGCTCTTCTGCATCCGTTAAGCCGCAGAGATCTTTTAAGGCCCAGCAACGATCTTATTTTTACGACACCACGAACAGTAAGCATTCGACCTGACCAGAATGATCCAGCTAAGGAATATCTCATTGCCTGGAGCGAGGTTGGAATCATGTCATCTTCCGCCTCATCCAGCTTGCCATTAGCAACGAAGCCCAAGGAAGGCGTTCCTTATGATCAAGCTACACGCGAAGCGAAGGAGATCGCGGAGAAGGGCCTCGATCCTTGGGGAATTAAAATTCCTTTATCAGAGCCCTGGGTTGAACAAGTTTTACGTTATTATAAAGAGGATAAAGAAAGAAAACCACAAAAGATTGATGGATTTAATATTGTTATCCGCGCAGGTCCAGCGCGAGACTTTGATGCCGCTCTTTTTCTCTCCTCTAATCATCTTGTTGTTTTCGTTGATCAGGATGTTTCCAAAGCTCAAAAATCTTTCGCTTTAGCGCATGTCTTGAATCAAGCCCCTTATCATTTGAATACACTCGCTGAAGAAGATTTTCGTCAATATCAGGCATCTCAGAAAAAAGAGACCAACGTCCCTTCGGGTTTTGAATCGTGGCACGGTGTTCTTGTCCCTCAAGGAGATGATACGTTTAAGAAACATTTCAATCCTAAAAAACTGTACGCCGCCTTATTGAAAATAAAAAAGTTTCCAGAAAGGGATTTTATTATATCAACACGACACAGCAGATTGTCAGTCGCAAAGAAAATCTCCGGCGCTCATTTTTGTTATTTTAAGTTAACACAATCCGAAATGTTTTTTTATATTCGTCTTGAGGACGGTCTTATTTTGCTACTTGATATCACTCATCAGAAAAAGATTGGAGAGCTTACTAAAGATTCTCAATGGATTGGTCAGATGCAACAAGTGATTGATCGTTTTGCGTCAGCCTTAAAAAAACAACGCCAAGGGGAAATGAGGGCACAAGAGGACAAGAGCGATGTGTGCGTATCCCAAAGGCTAGCCCAGGCATTATCAAAAACTCTTCCTCAAGTGACGTATGTGTTGACACCTGGCGATGGGCGCGTTCACTTTTTT
This sequence comes from Candidatus Omnitrophota bacterium, assembly GCA_028693815.1. Taxonomy (NCBI): domain Bacteria; kingdom Pseudomonadati; phylum Candidatus Omnitrophota; species Candidatus Omnitrophota bacterium. The sequence continues at coordinate 27,144 of JAQUUP010000018.1, read as the reverse complement.
GTTGCAACAACAATATCGCTTAATCAGGTTGTTGCTAGATTTCGCAATTTGGGATATGAAGTTGAAAGAGTTAAAAAGGAAATTTTCAGCCTTGCTCAGAAAGCTAATAACAAAAAATATGTTTTAGGGCGCATAGGCTCTGAGAATGGAAAGATTATCTTTTCTCCTTCTCAATGCCGCGATGTGAAAAATATTAAGGATGTTTTTAACCTCATCCATGTTTTGGTTCAAATGCAAAGGCAAAAAGAGACGAAGTCTTGTCAGCCTCAAAAGAAGTCGTTGGCGGGGAGTGCTATCAAAAGAGCTCTTATTATGTTTGTTGCTATTGTCGCTTTTAATATTTTTTCCACCCAAGTAGTTTTCGGATCTATCGCGGATACGATCACGGGTCCTCGATACGGTACTATATTTTATCGTTCTCAGAGTGATCCACCTGGAACGCTTCGCTATCAAGCTACTGTGTGGGATCAAAATTTGCCGGCTAAGAATACGGTTGCCGGAGTCTTGTTTGATTTAGAGGCCTTAGACCGGAATGTTTATGGAACGCCTATTTATTGGACAGGGGTGAAAGCTTTTATAGAACAGCATGGTGAGTTGATCACGGGGCATGTTTATCAGCTAACTGCTTTTATGCATGAAACATCCAAAGCGCCTGTAGCCGAAACTGTTATTGCAGATACAGATCAAGACACCGCTCGACCAACTGGATCACGTGATGCCCAAGACATCATAGGGGAAAAAGCCACGCCAAAGGATCAACCGGTGCCTGAGATCACGCAAGAAGATTCTGTCGCTGAGGTAGCCGTCATTGATCCAGCTGTTATCGAGATAGATACTCTTTCTTTAGCCCAAGAAGAGCCTAAGGTCATTCAAGAGCCTGATACAAAAGAAAATAAAAAATGGCCATGGTTCTTGACAGTGATGATGCTAATAGGTTTAAGTTTTTACACGATTGTTAAAAGAAGAGCTCAAAAACAAGATAAAAAAATAGTTCAACCTGTTGCTGAACCGGTGATCGCAGAGATCGTAGCTGAACCTGTTCAAAAAGAAACCACTGAAGTTGTTGAGCCTGCCAAAAAAGAGACCATTAAAATCATCGAGCCTGTTGTTCCTCAAGCCGAGATCAAAGAACCTGCTGCTGATCAGCCTGTGACTGAAGAGGACTTGAGTGAATTTGTCGGAAATTTAGTTGCGGAGCAAGAAATAGAAGAAGTGCAAGCTTTGGATAAAGAGAATCAAAAGAAGGCTGATGAAATTTTAGAAAAAATTGCTGCACTTTGTTCAGAATTGACAGCTAAAGCATCTCAGGATGAAGCAGTAGATTTTGATCAAGGTCAGGATATCGTAGAAGAAACCCAGTATAGCGCAGAGGAAAAGAGCTTGCAGGATGTTCAAAAGTTTTTGTATGAGAGAAAGATTTTAGCCCAGCTTGCCGAGGCAGAAGAAATTGTTCGAGAGCTTGGTGAGAAAAATCAAAATGCCAATGAGCAGGATGCATTATTAAAGAAATTTGAGGACGCGTTGGCTGTGATCGAAGCGCTTGAAGCCCAGCAGCTGCAGGAAAAGTTAGAAAATGCGGAAATGGCTAAGGCTTTACAGGTTTTATATCGAAAACAAATTCTTAAGCATTTTGCGCACACACTACGCCTGGAAATAAATTTATTCTTTAAATCCATTAAAGGTTTCTTCTCTGCTTATTTTGCGCGTAAGGGTGCTATCGAAGGAGAAGAGCCAGTTGAATCTGTTGCAAAAACCAAACCTGTTGACGCGAGCCCAGAAGTTCAGGTGCCAGAAATTTTTATTGCGCCAGTGACAGAGCCAGCTTCTCAGGCTGAAGTTGATGTTGCCGCGCTAAGTTTGCCTGAGCTCAAAATGCATGTTAAGGAGCTTATCCATAAGGCAAGGAGCTTAGATGATTCTTCTGAAAGCACAATGATCTTAAATGACATCCTGGATATCTTAAAGAAATGGCGAAATAAGAATATAGGATTTGATGAGATCATCAAAGCGATGGAGAAGGAGATTACGGGAATTATTATTGCCCGTCAATCTGAAAAGAAGTTTAAGTCGTTGTATGAGCATCAGGACTCCCAAGAAAGGGTGCGGGTAGACAATGAAATTGATAGCGCCTTACAGTTGCCCGACCCAATCCAAAGAAGAGAAGCCCTTGAAGGCATTCAAATTGATCGAACAACAAATGGTCGTGTTTATCGAGAAATTTATGAACGCATACAAGACGCGACAGGAAACGATGATGCGGCGGCTGAGGTTATTAAGAGCGACGAACCCGTCACTCCTCCCGGAACTGTTGCGCCAACATTAAAGCCGGTTGAAGCAGTTGTAAAAACAGTACCAGCCCGTCTTTCTTCTGAAGAACAGGCGAATCAAGAGGCGGTTGATCGACTAATCAATGATATGGATGCGCGTTATGCGCAACTCACAGCTGTTCAGTCTCAAGATGAAGAAGCTCAAGCCTTTTTAGACGGTTTCGTTGCTGAGATGCATATTGACCAAAAGATGGCAGAAATGAGGCGTGGTCAGAAGTTCCGGAATCGAGCCTATCAAGTAAAGATTTTAGCCCAGCTTGCCGAGGCAGAAGAAATTGTTCGAGAGCTTGGTGAGAAAAATCAAAATGCCAATGAGCAGGATGCATTATTAAAGAAATTTGAGGACGCGTTGGCTGTGATCGAAGCGCTTGAAGCCCAGCAGCTGCAGGAAAAGTTAGAAAATGCGGAAATGGCTAAGGCTTTACAGGTTTTATATCGAAAACAAATTCTTAAGCATTTTGCGCACACACTACGCCTGGAAATAAATTTATTCTTTAAATCCATTAAAGGTTTCTTCTCTGCTTATTTTGCGCGTAAGGGTGCTATCGAAGGAGAAGAGCCAGTTGAATCTGTTGCAAAAACCAAACCTGTTGACGCGAGCCCAGAAGTTCAGTTAGCTAGGAAATATCTTCCGACTGTTGCGCAATATGTGCCGGCCACTGAAGAAGACTTTGAAGATTTCGCAGGGCAAAGGCTTGTTCAGAAAGTTGTAGATGCTAATTACGCTGCCGAGGATGAATTTGGACCTGAGATTAAAGCGCTTGCAACGTCCGTGAAAAAAATGAGAGCGTTTTTAGAGGCTAAACAAGAAGATGATGATGCGCAGGTTGACGCGAGTTTTAAACAGTTGATTGCAGATTTGGAAGAAAGCGAAGCGCAAGCTGAAGAGTTGTCTTTGTTAGAAGATCAGACGACTAAGCAGAATGCTGTGCTTTCAACTCGACTTCTTCACATCGGTAATCTCGGCAAAGGCATGAGCGATAAAGCGCAGAATGAAAAAGAAGGCGATGCTTTATTAAAAGACTTAGAGAAATCATTAGATGAGATCACAAAGTTCGATGATGAGCGTAAAGCCATCCAAGATAAACAAAAAAAGATGCCTAAGGTTGTTGAACAAACCGAGCCTGCTGCCATCAAAGA
>JAQUUP010000018.1:0-23577 GCA_028693815.1 Candidatus Omnitrophota bacterium | reverse complement strand
GGAACCCGTTGAACCTATTGTTGAAGAAACCAAACCTGCTATTCCTGAACCTGCTAAAAAAGTTCCAGCAGTTGTTGAACAAACCGAGCCTGCTGCCATCAAAGAGGAACCCGTTGAACCTATTGTTGAAGAAACCAAACCTGCTATTCCTGAACCTGCTAAAAAAGTTCCAGCAGTTGTTGAACAAACCGAGCCTGCTGCCATCAAAGAGGAACCCGTTGAACCTATTGTTCCTGAAGAAGAGGATGTTATCGACCCATCTACTATTACTGTAAAAGGAAGTTTGCATCCTGATGTCCTTAGGTTGATTAGGGAAATTTCAAAAGTGACCGACGCTTCCCAAATCACAAAGAAGATGTCTGATTGCAACCATCCTATGGTTATTGAAGCTCTTGATACAAAAAGAAGAGAGTTTTCAGAAGAGACGGCAAGACAAAAAATAGTAGAAAATAATAGGGAAGCGCTCAGGGTTGAAACTGTATTAGAAAGATTAAATAATGATTTTTCTGTTCCTTTAGAAGCAGACCGTATGATCGTTGGAGAGATAAAGCTTTTTAGCGGAGACTCGAATGAGGATATTAAGAAAAAGGCTCTATGGTTATTAAATCAGCATTTAAAAAGAAACGGAAATGCCAAGCATTTTCGCAAGCTAGAAGGTGACGTGGCAGACGTGAACACGTGGGAGGATCTTCGTCAGCGTTATGGGATACGAAGGATATTGTGGGATCTAAGAGATCCTAAGTTGACGATGGGAGAGATCAAGGTATTGCTAGAGGTCGCTCCTACTCAAGAACGGAAAAAAGATGAACCTTCTGATGGGCTAATGAAAGAAAGAATAATCGTTCAGCCACCTTTAAGCACTGTTGAGGATAGGGCTAAGAAGATTGCTGAGCTTCGCCGCGTAGAATTATTAGTGAGCGAGCTGGAAGATGCTTTTGCCATTGAGATTGAGAGAATTAAAGAAATATTGGATCAAGAAAGATCGTTAGAGTATCCCAACCTCAATGTTTTAGAAAAAGCCAAAAAATTATTAGAATTTCGCCAAAAGATGGATGAGCGCAAGAATGGAAATAGCAATGGTGGAAATAATCATGGCAATGGTGTCCTTGAGCCGGTAATGCAGCCAGAGCCTTTACCGATTGCGCCAAAGCCAGCAGAAATAGATGATCGTGTTCGGGGCCTCCTTGCCTTTATTAAGAATGCAACGCGCTCTTCCCAGATTAGCCATGAGCTTTTAACGGACAAAAGCAAGATTGTCAGAGATGCTGCTAGGGCAAAACAGCTTGAGCTTACACAGAAAGAAAACCGAGAGCGTCTTTCCGTATTTCAGGATCAAGATAATAGAGTAAACAACTTGTTTAATCAAACAAAAGAGCCACCGGCTGTATTTCAAAATCAGAAAGGAAATGTGCTTGATAAAGAATATGATCAGGAGTATTTTGAGGTCTTTGGGTTTCCTGTCGAGACTAAAGGGGTTTCTAAAGGGCCTCAAGGCGATCTTGCTTTGCATGGTCAAGCTCTAACAGCGCTAGAGATAAATTTGTCGCAAATATTTCAGATCATGCAAGGGGCAGGAAATTTAATTTTTCCTTTTGCGCTGTTCGAAGATTCGCCGCAAGCACCATCAAAAAGTGATATGACTCTTTTTATTTCGCGCCTTCAGGAGAATCAACAAAAATGTTCGTTGGCTCGAAAGATCGTGCAGGAAACGGAAAAGCAGCTCAGAGAGATGTTCTTAACACTCGAAAGAATACGTGCCAGTATTTCGAATGGTCTCGACGAGCGCGAAGACAGAAAAAATGATTTCTCCCAATTTATAAAGGGCATAGAAGATTTATTCTCTCGTTGTCAAAAGGTCCAAGAGGGTTGTAACGTTCTTCGTCAGCTTGGGCAAGAGAGGGAAGCTAGCGTGCAAGAGGCACTCCTGCAATCTAAAAACATGGCCGCTGTCTTAAGGGTGAGACTTGTTGATCTTAAAGAAAAGAAGAGGGATATTGAAGAAAAAATTTTTCATATCAACGAAGAGTTGCGGCGCCTTGCTACGCGTCGCGTGATGTTCTCTCATCAAGAAAAGAGTTTAATTGGTCAGCAAGAAAGACTTTTATCACAAACTGGTGAGCAGCAAAGTCTTGCTGAGAAGAGCTGCAGAAGAATAGCCGCTCTTGAAGAGACCATCGCGCGAGCACAAAAGGGCAATCAAGAGGCTGGTGACTTGGCGAGCGAGACATTTGAGCAAATCGAGAAGCTCGCCAAAGCCGTAACGATTTTGAATCAAAAGATTGATGATTTAAGGGCCCAGCAAATGAAAGTGATGGGGTTAACTGAGAAAATACAAACTCTTTGGGTTGAGGCTAGTGCCAAGGAGAAGACTTCGCGGGAGCAGGCGCAGGAAATCAGCGCAGAGCTTGATCATCTTTTGCAGGATATGAAAGAAGCGCGAGATTTGCATCAAAAAGCCTTAGGGATTATTGACGCGTTAAATAATATTTCTAAACGAGCAGAAGAAGCCTGTACCAATCGGGTGTTTGCACGGCATGGATTTATTGTTGTTCCTGCCAACTACCAGGATGTTGTTAACCCTACCTACAAGTCACTCACAGCAGAAAAATATGCACAGGTATCAGATATTCTTTCTAAGAAAATAAAATTTCTGGCGCGAGCCTTTCTTGCCTTGAAAACATTGGTAAAGAATCAAAAGTCTTTAGTCGACGCGTTATCTTTAAGCCAAAAACGTTTAAACTCTCTTGCCATATTCTTAAGGGCATTGGATGCTGAGCTTGAAGGCGCGAGAGTCGAGAATGCGATATGCCAAGGCAACGTGGAGCAACAAAAAGAATCTATTGTTGCCAATGAAAGACAGGCAAAGGGTAATGTGTTTGCGATGGAAAAACATGTAAAGCAAATCATCGCGCGCCTTCAACTATCAAATCTTTTTAGTGAAGAAGAGCTCCAGGGGCTTAACAAGCTTTTCATGGAGAAGAACTATGTTGCATTTTTGTCTCAGAGCCAAGAGTATTCAGATTCTGTGAGTCAGCGTATCAAGGATAACTCCAGAAGGCTTGCGCTTATACAAAAAAAGCAAGAATTAGACAAAGAATTAGAAATTATTAGTCATCAATTTACGACGTCGTTCCAAGAAGCAATGGGCATTTCTGATCAATTGATGGAGCAGCATCGACAATTTATGAAGAAAATAGTAGAACGAGGGAATGGTAACGGCGGCACACAAAACAATGATAATGATAAGCCATTAGTATTATTATGTGAGCAGAGAAAAATTACAGAAAGACGTGATTCTCTCGTTAGAGAAAGGAATATTATTCTTGAAAAAATAAAAGCAATTGATAATCAATTGTCTGAGATGGATGCCAGTGAAGTTGGTGTTGAAAAAGGAGTGCTTTCTGCAATCAGAAATTTTGCCCAAGGCTCCGAATGGATGATAGCGTATCAGCAAGACGCTCAAAAAGCACAAAAAACACTTCAGGAAAAGACAAGGGTGGCGGATCGCGCTTATGATCGCCTTGTATTGCAGCAAAAGCGGTGGGAGGGTCTTCAGAGCATAAAAAGAAGAGAGGACCTTCGTTATCAAGGGAATAAAAAAGCTCAAGAACAACTCATTGAAAATGTCAAGGTCGCAAGACAGGGTATTGCAGAGCTCTTGAAGGATATTAGCGATTTGAAAGCTTTGGCGGATGGTTTTGCCAGAGATTATCAGATTATTGCCAAGACGAGTCAAGTGGATGAGGCTCGAGATCAGGATCTGTATCAGCAAGGCACGGATTTACAAGGAATTCTTATAGAGACACAGCAAAAAGCACAAAAGGATATGGAGCAAATTGAACAAGGCCTGATCCTTGATGATAGTCAAAAAACTCAAAACGTAAAGACGCTCAAAGATACACTTAGAATAATCAAGGGAAGAATAACGCGAACATTAAAAGCAAAAAATGAGAAGGAAGCAAAAATCCGTTATCTTTTGGCTAAAGCGCAAGACATCAGCGAAAATCAGCAAAGGACTCAATTAGGTGCTCAATCTTTGCAGGGCAATGTCTTGTATTTACAAGATCTCTTGCGTGAGGCCAGGGATTTCTTAAGCGGCCATGAGCCAAGCATCCAAGAGTTATCACAGAAGATTATTGACATTCAGGGGCAACTGCGACAGACAGAAGATGCCAAAGCAAGTCAAAAGAAGGATTTACGAGAATTCCAAAAAGAGAAGGATGCTCAAAGCAAACAGATAGAACAATGGAGTGGCATTCTTGATGAACTGAAATTTGTTAAAGATTTTATTCCTTCAATTGAGAGCGTTGTCGCAGGGGCTAGTTCATCTTTGATCGATCCGGCTTTTATTTTCTTAGGCATTCCGCTTAATGAGCCATGGTATCCCAATGCTTTTCATTTTACCGTTTTAGCAGTTTTTGGTATTACGATGTTCTGGGTCATATATATTGGCGTGCGTTATGCGCTTATTGTGTGGGGAACCCCTGAAGAACGCTTTGCGAAGTTGAATTATATCTTAAAGCAATGGGATAAAAGAGATGTCAAGAAATATAACCGTTGGAATATATTCTCAACAACTTTTAACGGCATGATTAAAAAATTATTAAAGCGTGCGTATGTGCGTTTTCTTGATAAAGAAGTTAACCAACAGGGTGCAGCCGCAGACCAGTCAGCGGTGATCGGATCGAAAAAGGATGAGAAAAAATTGATTGTTGGGCTTTCTTTTCCGCTAGCAAAACAGACAGCGGATATTAATTATGCGATTAAGCAGGCTAACCCATCGCGTCGGGGTAAGCCCAAAACAGCTCCCGCGATTTTCTTTATGCCGATAGCCGTCTACACTTTGCCGGGAAATCAGATTAATGGTTTTGCCCAAGAGATCGCTCAGGAGATTCGCGCTCGCTTAAATGGTGTTGCCGCCATCGCTTGCGACATGGAGGGGCCGTATGTATTAACCGATGGTCGCATTGTTTTCCGTATGAGCCTGGGAGCAGACGATGGTTTATTGAGATTTATGTTGGCGATTTTGCCGGATACAAAAAAGAACGCTGTCCTGCTTCACGAGAATACAATCACGGTGGCTGACATTTCAACGATGACAAGTGAAGAGAAGGCACGCATTGGTAACGGTTTTCAGGATAAAAACCCGGGTTATCAGCGATCAGCGCAAACTGATGCTTATGTTGTTTTACAGCTCGTCAAAGTTGGTCCAAGAAAAACGGTGAAACCTAAGGTTTTGATCGCAGAGCCGTTGACGCCAGATGTGCCAGTGAACTTTAAAGATGTCTTTGGGAAGAAATGGAGTGGCGGAGAATTTTTTGATTTGTCTGACCGACATTCGGTTGAAGATGGGCACCTTTGCCGCGGCAGGCATATTGGGGGAGTGACGAAGTTTAAGCAAACCTCCTCGTCGCTAGTTGCGCGCGTCTCAAGCGTCTTGTTGACAGGTTCTGCTAAAGTCTCGATGGATTATAAGTGGCGCGTTTTTATCCCTATCGAGTTTAGTCAAGGGCTTTCAGGGCAGACACAGATCAAGCTTGCGATTCACCCTGACGGATTTCTGACTTCTAAAGCTGAAGGATCAAATTTTGTCACTTGTTTCTATAATCAGGAACGTAAAAGGATCTCTTTGCCTCAGGAGATCCGTGATTACTGGGAAGTGGATGACCCCGCAGTATTGGATCTTGTGGTTGTTGGCGCTGGAAGATATTTTGAGCTTTGGAAGCAAGCGGAGTGGACGAAATATCGAGCGCAGCATCGCGAGGATATCGCTGTCGTAGATCATTTCCTATCAAGTAGATTTTTACAGGATGAGACAGAAGAGAGAGTTTATCCTGCGAAGCTTGACGGCAAGTATCGGTTGTATCTTCCTGCAGGATTTCAACGGCAAGCAAGAGTTTATTGCGATGGTTTTCAGGTAGACGAGATAAGGCCAGGAGATGCTGTTATTTTATATGCAACCTTAGGCGGAGAAGCCAGAGTTTGTGACCTGGGTGAATTTAACACGCTCATATTGCGGATGAACATGGAATTTCCTTTAGCTCTTCGTCTTGAAAATTGGAACCGGATTTTTTATTCATCCTTTATGACGGCGTTATACGAGCCAATGGGTAAGAGCGGCTACTTAAGACTTTCTTTCCCAAAAGCTTTCCGAGAGATGTTGGGCTGGACGTCGTTTTCTGGCGATCGATTGCAAGGATGTGGAAAGCATTTCACTGTTAGTCCAAAGAAAATTTCTTCAAGTCTTGATTTTGACCGTTTTAGTAAGAATTACAAAAAGCCAATTGCTTCCGTCAGTGACGAGGGGGCAATGGCTTCGTCAGAACGACCTTATTATTTTTTAGCAGATAAGCAAGCGCTTGCTTCGTCGGCGATATTGTTTATGACAGAAGTTATAGAAAATATTAAAAATAAACCTTGTTCATCAACGCTTGTCGATATAATATTGGCCTTTCCTAAAATGCTGTTAAGTGGTAGCCTAATATACAGACCTTTTCTTTTTCAATTAAGAAAAAAGGCCAGAATATATGGCCTACCTTTAGTTTTAGTTGAGAAAAGGTCGATAAAAATAGATTCATTGCCTGAAAATAATTCGCCGCATCAAAATGTTGTTATAAGCTGTTTTACCTCGTCCGTGGCTGGTGGGGAGCAGCTTTTTTTGATGCGGCATTCTTTTTCATTGGTCGGGTCTTCAGCTCTTATGAAAAATCGAGCAGCTGAAGTCTCACGGCAAACGACTTCCGTGATTCGCAAACTCGGTGGAATGTTTAAATTTCTTGATTACTACGAGTTTGGCCTTCCTTCAGCAAGTCCTGATGTCTTGGAATTATGCACGGATCAACAAGCTTTTGTGACCGCGGCAAGTGAAGTCGCAAGACAAAACCGTGTTTTTTATCAAGATATCATTGCTCTTCTTCAGCAAAAAGGTGTTAAGTTGGTCCGTGCTCCTAATGGATTATCCCAAGATGTTGTTTTGATTCGTTTTCTTTGTAATCTTAAAGATATGCCTGCCTTTAAAAAAATTCCTGTGATTTTATTACCTGAAAATACTTCGAGAGACATTATAATTCAAGCTATTCAATCGATTTTGTTTGGATTGACAGAGCAAGAAAATATTGAGTTGTATCAAAGCCAGACAAGTGTGAATAAGGGCCTTAGCATTACTATTCAAAATAAAATCCATTTTGGTATCGATGGTGCTTCACACAAGATTGTTGATCGGATTATTTATTTTGATAGATTATTGATCGCCAAACTTATAGAGATTAATGAAAAAGAATATGCCAAAAGCCCAGAGTTGCGTTCCCATCATGGATTGCCACATTCGTTAAGGCTTTGGAAATATATCAAAGAGATTGTTCATGAATTTGGTTTTGATGTGGACGGGAAGGTTTTAGCGGCAGCTGTTTTTTTGCACGACATTGGTATTGTTTATCAATTGAAAGAAACACGCCACGGCCAGGTCAGTGCCAGAGAAGCTTTTTCATATTTACAAGATCTTGGACTTTCGTTTGAGCAGATTAGAGAAACGCTTCAGGCGATTAATGAGCATGATGATTACACGCTTAAGAGAAAAAGCCTTGAAAGTCAGCTTTTGCTTTGGGCAGATATCAAAGATGCTCTAGGGCCTTTAGGGGTTATTCGATATCTAGAAATTTATCGTGCACGCGGTATTCCTGAGAACGAAATTGTGATGAAGGTGATTCTAAATATGCAAAAGAGAATAGATGGGATTGCTAATGCAATGCTTAAAAGACAACTTGAGCCGCTTCATGAGTTTAGCAAAGGATTTTTTATGCATTATCAAAGGGTAATGAAAGGCAGATTGATCTCTTTAACAGGAAAACCTATTCCACCAGTGAAAGGAAAAGCCCAGAAGAACGCATCTTCGGTTTTAGAGACAGAGGCGCAAAAGGTTCCTTTGGTAACTGTTGATGGAGAAGTGACGAAATGGGAGCTTGAAGTGTTTCCAGCAAAAAAAGTTTTGATATCTGATTCTCATGAGGGTTTCAAGTTTTTAAATCAGGGTTTCACGCTATTTGGCGGCATTAAGATTGTGGTGCAGCCAAAAATTAAAATAAGAATAGAAGCAGAGATCTTAGGCAAGGGAGGGCCATTGCAGCAAACACTTTCTTTAAAAAATGAAAAGGACAAGAAGGTACTACAGTTAACTTATCGAGGCAAAGAAACGTTTTCACCTAATTTTTTATCTAGCAGAGAAAATGACGATGGAAAGAATTTTGGTGTTGACATAGAAGTTAAAGGAGGAATCCTTGATCTCAATGCACTTATTTTTAATTCGGCAGTTAAGCAGTTTTTAGATCCAAAGAAAATGGATTATTTTTCAGAAATTTTTAAAAACCCTGAAGACAGACAAGTTCATCGGTTTGAAATTCATAACAAAGGAAAGCAGCATAGATATATTGTTGTAAGTTCAGCGTTGGTAAGTAATCAAGCGTTGACCAGTACGCCGACGGTGGTGTGTGCAAGTTCGTCTAGCACTATCAACCCTAATTCAACAACTAATGAAATTATTGCAGCGTTGGAAAGAGTTTTCGATATTCCAAAAAACAACCTTAAGGATAATCTTGTTAAATTTAATGCAACCCTGTTTACGGCTTCAAAGGCTTGCGAGATCGCCTCTGCCAGGAAGATCAAAGAAGCTTTGCCTGTTTTGTTGCGCATAGTTCGCTGCACAGCTCTTGATATGGTGGGTCATTCTGAAGTTCGGTCTGGCTGTTTGGCGGCCATTGCCCAATTGGACAATACATCTGCAGAGATTGAGAAATTAATGGCAGAGATTTTGAGCTCTGGCAGAAAAACAACAAAAGACTTTCCAGCGATTGAGGCTGCAGCTGCCAGAGCTTTGCTGAGCATGAATGTTGCTGGGTATTTGCCTGAGACTTTGGAGGCTTTAAATCAGGGCGCCCAGTCGCAAAATACCCTCATTCGTACTCCTTGCCGTTTCGCGTTAAATAAATTTCTTGCTGAAAAGCTTAATGCTATTTACACAACAACGAAGCCGGTTGTTGCTGATATTTCGCTTGAGGCATTTTTGCCTGAGCTCAATGATCGGGCCTGCTGTGCCTTAGGCGCAGGGGGATTAGGATTTTTGACAGGAGAAACATGGGGTTCCTATAGTCAGCTTAAGAATGTTGTTGCCTTTGGCGTTATGCCGCTGTATGAGCTTGATAAGCAGGATCAGCAGATTGATTGGGCAAGTGAAGAAAATATTTATCCGGTTATTTTACAGGATGGGAAACCGTTCAGCATTGGCGTGAATTTTAATTTTCGTACGCACAAAGCCCATATTTTTTGGGTTAATCGCGGTGGCACGCTTGTCTTTTTGATTCGCTGTCCTGCAATTTTCTCGCGGCTTTATCGGGGCGGTGACGAGCAAACACGTTATTATGGATTTTTGGCTCGTAGTTTTGTTGAGCTGATGAAAAAGCTTGGCATTTCACCGGCTTTGACCCGGCTCAACGAGCCTCAGCTTGTTTTTGTGGCCACGGCGATGGAAAATGATCGCGCGTGGTTTAAGGACAATGGAAACGGGCACAAAAGTCTTTTTGCGCAGACAAAGATCGTGATGACAACCCATACTCCCGAAGCGGCGGCTTTGCCTTATTGGGAGCGTAATCATATTTGTCAGGTTGTCGGCGAAGACTTAATCCGATGGGAAATTGTCTTAGATGGCAAAGATGGCCACTTGGTGAATGCGGCGGTCGGATTAGCTCGATTGGCTGATGTTATTAACGGCGTGGCGGATGAACATGCCGAAGTAACTAAGATCGCTGTATTGCCAGAATTTAAAAATAAGGTTATCGGCATTGTCAATGGCTCTGATCCGTGGCTTTGGTCCTGCGACGACTTGCGAGCCTTGCTTGTTGAAAAAGGAGTGGATCATATTACTGGTGAAGATATTTTCAAAATGCGTCATCAGCAAAAGTTTATTCTTAATGATTATCTTCAGGATCAATTTGATTTCAATTTCATAGATCCCGCGCGTCCTTTGATTGGTTTAATCCGTCGACTCGTGCCTTATAAAGAGCAGGGGATCTTGATACCCGGTTATCAGCAGGAGTGGGATAAATTTCGGCATAAAAAGTATATTGAGTGGGTGACGGGTGATCGCGGGCGTTTTTATGAGACCCCTTGGGATAAGGATTTTCCGCTCAAGCAAGGTTTAGGCGCTAATCTTTTGGTGGGCGGAGATACGTATTATGATGATGGCGCGACCTGGGTCAGGCTTTTTAAGGAGATGGCCGAAGATCCTGCCTTGAAAAGGAAATTTTTATTTGTTGAAAAAAGTGGTATTGAAGTCATGAAAAAGGTTGTGAACGCTACAGACGAATGGGTGAGCATGCCGCGATGTACACGTGAAGCATGCGGCACAAGCGATCAGCGAGTCGCGCTCACGGGTGGTTATAATATCGCAACCGCAACAGGAGGCCCTCTGGAATATATTATTCACAGGGTTAACGGTTGGTTGATGGATCCGTTTGCCGGGTGGGACTTAACGAGAGTTGTGCGTGGTTTTGATTATCAAGATCCTTGGTTTGTTGAAGAATATCAAAAGAAAACACAGATTCTTTTAGGCCGCTACCTGGAAGAGGCGATGATGATTTACTATCGTTATGTTGAGGAAGGCGATACCCAATGGACGGATGGGCTTAAGGCCTGCATGGTTGAATCTTACAAGAAAGTTTCTATTCATGTTATGGCGAGAAAATACGAAGCGCTATTTTTAAATACGATTAACGGCCAAGGTATTGCTGGATATGAGAAAGATTTGGAGAAACTGATGAGTTCCTCTAGCATCGACCTGGCTGTGCGGACGCTCAAGAATCGATTTGGTATTGTGGTTGATCTTAAAAAGCAGACCATCAACGGCCTGTCGAAAGAAGAATTCCTAGTAAGCCATGGGCTGTATGCCGACTGCGCGCTGGTAGAATATTATCAAATTCAAGATGAAGCGCGAGGTTTTGGCGAGAAGGTGCGCTGGTATTGGCTTAAGAGTACTTCGCTGCATCAGATCCGAGAATATATTCGTGGCATTGCGCATCGCTTTGATGCCATGGAAAAGACCCTGGAGCATCTTAATCGCTGTGGGACATGCAAACTTGGCGAACTAACCCATGTTTTTCAGTGGGCCGCGGGTCTTGATTATTACACAGAGCACCGACGCAAGCGTCAGATGACGAAAAAATTATTATTTGGCTGTATTGATGTACGCGATCTAAAGATCGAAGACCTTTCGATTTTTGCTGCTGTGCATGCCAATGGCCAATTTATATCAGACCCTTGGGCATGGAGCTGGATGCTTGTGCCCGGTCAGGCACCACCTCAAGAATATTTTAATCATGCTAACAAAATCTCCCTTGATCAATATTTTCCTTCCTCTGATGTCCAGCTTAGCCTTATTTTTCAAGAACAAATCCTTAATCTGAATGAAACCCTAAAGCGTGAGCTTAGTATCTATACGTTGTTGCCGGAGTTGATGCAAGAATTCACGCGAATGCGATATGAGCTTTTGATAAGCCCAGCTTTACAGATTATTGAGCCATCAGGCAAAAGGAGCTGGATGTCTTTTATGCAAGCGGCTGCGCGCCAGCTTGAGCGGAATGGGATCGTTGCCTGCCGCATCCAGAGCGTTAACATAGGACACAGCTTCTTGTTCGCGCCGCATAGCAAGGATATCGATATTCAAGTAGTCCTTGACGGAGAATACGAAGATCAAGAATTAAAAGATCCTTTTAAAGTGTGGTTTGTGGATCCTCAGGGCGAGCGGACCCTGGATTGCGAAGTCTGGTGCGTTGGCCGACAAAGCATCACGCCTGCTTGGCAAGCCAGTCGTTATTGTAAGCTTCTGCCGATTATCGGCGTAAATATTTTTTCTATCGCATCAAGAGAGATCTCAGATGAATTTCAAAAGACGGCGCTTAAGTATTTTCGTTCAAGGGTAGCGCATTATGCCGCGAAAGAAAATTGGCGCAAGGCCTTGCATCAGGCCATTAATTTCTTGGATACACGCATCGCCTTTGGCCTGAAGCAGGAGAGGGACCAAGAATATCTTTTACAAACTGCCACATGGCGTTTCACCAATCATTATGATTCATTTAAGATTGCAGAGATCGTCCACTATATTGTTGGCAAAAATTCTTCCGCGCTTTTAAATGAACTACAGGATTTCTTATCAGTTTCTGAAAAAAACAGGACTTTTCCTAATCAACAAGTAAAGAATATTTTCATTTCTAGCGGATTATTATGTTTGCAGGAAATTAAGAATATTTTGATGTCCAGGAATTTAAGCCTTGATCATATGGATCGTTATATCGCGATTGTTGATCTAGGATTTATGATGAAAGATATTGTGCTAAGAACGGCCAAAGATCATTCTTGGCCTCTCGTGGTTCTTTTCTCGGGTCCCACGGGGACTTTAAAAAGTACGCTTATCGAAGCGCTATCGCAATTATTCTCTTTGCAAGAGATGGGTTATGTTGTTATAGATGAGGCTAAGGGCAAAGACTCTTTTTCTATACAAGCACTAAGTCGTCCTTTTGATGTTGTCATGATGAAAGAGAAACATCAAAAAGAAAAAATTATTTTTATAGAAACAGCGACTTTTTTGCCTAGCCGTGGACAACTGATTCATTTATTTGTTCATACCAAAGGCAGTCTTTCTTGTCGACAACAGAGAATAACACAAGGTTCGGGGTCTTATGAGTATGCTCAATCACGGACAAGTGTTTCAGAATTATCTCAAGATGAGCTTTTAAGTTATGAACGAAAGCCTGACTTAACAATTAATACAGATTTTATTGATGGGAACACTTTAAAGACAGATGTTTTAATACGGTTGCTTTTTTTGGGTTTTTTAAATAGAGAAGAAAAATCTTTTGATAAAGATGTTAGATATTTAAAGCCACCAGAAGGGTTTCAAGAGCATTACTATTGTAGCTTCATTGGACCGATTTCTTGGTGGGTAAAGATGGGGAAATCGGCTTTGTTCGTTTTTTGTTATTTTGTGAAATTCTTACGTTCGTCAGCTTCTTCTTTATCAACTATTCAAGATGATCTTGATTTATTTTTAACGATTGAAGGGAAGGGTAGTGGCCGCAGGAATGATCTAACGAGGGATCAAGAGATCATCGAACGAATGATCACGCGTGGTGAGGAAGCTGTCAATGGCTTGATTAGTGTCGCGCGAGAGGAATGTCGCGCGAGTTTGCGGGCTAAAAGCCTTGTCTTGTTAAAAGAAATTCATCATAGGTGTCCATGCGATCGCATCCTTAATGTTTTAGTGGATGCCGCCACAAGCGATCCTTCACTGTTAGTACGTAGTCTTCTTGTTAGAAGCTTGCTCGTCGATATTGTAAAGAAAAACGCACATCTTGAGCCTATTATTGCTGACGCGACCAAGAATGTGAACCTTAATCCGTGGCCGAATGATCGGCCGCAAGTGATAAGGATTTTAGATGTGGGATGCTATTTTGGCGAAGCGACTCAAGGTATCGCAATGTATTATCGCGATACGCGTGATTTTCAGGATCTAGTTGTTGTGGGTGTGGATTGTTCTTATGTTGCCCTTATTGAGGCGGAACGCAAAAGAACAGATCCAGATATTATTTTTGTTTTTGCTGATATTCGTCGGGAATCGCTTGGGCCTGCGGATATTATTTTTTCCATGAATCTTTTAATAGATTGGCAAGAGGCTAAAGGGCATGCTTTGGGGCTTCTGCGCCAGAGCCGCCAAGGATCGCAACTTTTCTATACACCTAGTAATTATTGTAATCAGGATGTTTTCTTTAAATTTTCTTTTGCTTTAAAAGAGGCGTATCCTGGTATTGTGGTCAATACGTTCTCAAGTTTTCGAGATCTTTTTGGTGATTCTCAAGCCCGGGAACCCTTTGATTCGTGCTGGGGAGAGGGTGATTGGTGGCTTAAGGCTGTAGTGAGCTCAGGACTTTCGCTTGAGGGGTACGAGAAATTTACAGGTATTCGTGTCACGGCTAAACGTGGTGAAAATCAAAAAATCGTTCAGATTTCGTTACAAAGAAAGATCTTTCCTGGTGGGGAAAACGTGGTGCGTTTTGTTCAGCCTAAATTGATCAAGGATGCGCGAATCCGCGTTGAGGCTTCCATCGGTTCATGCCGTGATTTAACGATCTTGGTTTGGGTTTTAGACGGGCTTAATGAGTACAAATCATTGTCTTGTGAGCTTGTGTTGAGGATCAGCGCAGAAGAACGATTTAGTCAAAAGCATACTATTAATCCTTTATGGCAAGATTTTCTTTTATTGTTTTGCGAAACAATTCTTATCGTAACGCCCGAAGAAGCGTTTGTCGTTAAGAAATCGAGTCAAGTTTTGCTAGACAACCCTAAGAAAAAGAGCAAGGCTTTACTAAGTCGTATTGTTTATCAGCATACCCGTCTTGCCAAAGATGCCTTAGAGGCTGGGCGTTTGTCTGATCTTCCTGTTGATCAAGTTCTTATTGATCGCGATCATCCTTGTCCATTATTTTGGGATGTTTCTTTGCCGTCTATTGATCTTCAGAATCAGGTGATGCTCTTGCATAGCACAGAAAATGATAAAGATATCGCCGAATTATGGTTAATGTTGGTGGCTTTTCGTCAAGCTGGATGGCAAGCTCCGGATCTTTTTGATTTGTATAAGGGGTATTCCCGACAAGATAAAGTTTTTAATGAGGGAGAGGTTGTTAGCGCCTGGGCTAGCCTTAAGGCCGTAAGTCCCTGGATCCGGTTTCATCTTGCCTTGAATCTTCATTATGGACATCATAGCGGGTGGGTAGATTTTGCAGGATTTAAGATCTATAACATTAACGCGTTTGTGATCCTGGCAGAGCGTCTTTTTGATCTAGCCTTTGAGGGAAAATCAAAACGTGAGATCACTCAAGATCTTAAGAGTCATCCGCTTTTGATTCTTGCTCCTGACGATGGAGCGTTGGTGTATGTTAAAGAGGCAGTCTATTTTCTCAAAAAATATATTAGGCGTTGTTATAAGATCCAAACATCTTTGATTGTTTATGGTTATATGGATAAAAAACGGCTTAGTCGCACAGATGTCCATATTCCTAAGAAGGTTTTGAAAGAAAATGGCTATCTTTTAAAAGAAGTGAATAATGTTCCTGTGAGTGCGTTACGTGTTTTTCTTCTAGACGATGAGACGGCTTTTGGATCAACGTTATTAAAAGCACTTTGGGTTTTGGTTAAAGGTCTTGGTATTGTCTGGAGACTTACTTCTGTGGCTGTTGTTCATGGAAAGCTGACGCAAGGTCAGGCGCCTTTTAACACAGGATGGACTGATCAAGAGCTTAAAACCGCGTCTTATCCGAAGGAAGAATGTATTGACTACCTTAAAGAACGTATGCCGCCTTATCTTTTTTTAACAACAACATCTGTTAGTCTTCCCCGGGAAATACCTTGGGAAAAGACCGTGTCCGTAGGACCTACAGTCAGTCATGCTATTTGGCTTATTCAGCATCAATTTAAGAGTAGAGGGGCAAATGATCAACTGATGCAGATTTCTTCAGGAGTTGTCCCTGCCTTAAATAAGAAAGGTATCTTTGGATATAAAAAAGATCTAGAAAAATTTCTTCGTTGCGGTGATAAAAAGGATGGACAGCTTTTTTATCTTTATCAATGGGAAGATTTTCCGATTTTTGTTGTGAATGCCAATGGTCAATTTATATCAGCCCCTTGGGCGTGGAGCTGGATGCTTGAGCCTGGCCAGGCACCGCCGCAAGAGTATTTTGATCATGCTAACAAAATCTCCCTTTCGCAATATCGCCCAAGTCCATCCCAACAACTAAATTTTGATTTTTCAAATTTCCCGTTTGTTTCAGAAAAAACGAATAATAGTCCACCTGATCGTGCATGTTCATCAATTGAGCTTTTTAAGCTTCTTCGCGATCCAGACTTGATGATTAAGGATTTTGAGACTGGGGAGATTCTTAAGATTATCCCAGAATTTGTTGATCTAAGGGCTTTCTTCCCTGTCTCCGGGGGGCATAGAACTTTTTCTCTGTATTCCCGCACGTTAAAAAGTTTTAGAATCTTAAGAAAAAGAATAAATAGAGGTCAATGGGCTTATTCACCAGAAGATTTGCAAGTGATTATGGCTGCATTGTTATTTCGCGACCTTGGAAATAGCAAAGCTGTAGCTGAGAAATGCCGTGGGGATGTTCGTATTGCATGGGAGGGCGATGAAAGACGTATTGAAAAGATCCATCAAACTATTCGGCCTTTTTATGAAAGAATAAGTAATAAATTTAATAGTTTTCTGCAATATTTAAAGCATCCATATTTTTCTGCCGATATCGGCGAGAAATACTTAAAAGGTATTTTAAATAAGAAGCAGTTACTGCTCTTTAAGTATTGCGTGTGGTGGCATTCGATCCTCGGTGAGTATGCCAACTATGGGTGCGCCAAGGATTTGACCCCAACAAGTAAATTTATTAAAGAAACCAAGGATGTGGCTCGCAAGACCGATATGTCTGTCGAAGTCCTTTTGGCGATGCTTTATAGAGTTCAGCTTATGGATGCCTTGTCCGTGACTGAGACCAAAGAAGAAGGTGTTACAGATGGTTTTTTGACGGAGCTCGAAACGATATTCCGAAGACTTAAGAAAGGATTTGAAAGCAATGATTTTAGAGAATTTTTTAACTATCTTAGAGATGTTCGCAAAGAACAAGGCCAGATTAATCAGGAATTCCTAGCGCTTGTGAACGCTGTCATTGAGAAAAAAGGGCTTTGTGACCTAGATATTTTGGTGCCAGCGTTTTTAATAGCCAAAAGGTCTCATTTTGGTCAGCGGCGCAAACAGAAAAAGATGGATGTTGTTTGGCATAATGTTCAATTTAAAAGGAAACCTTATGTTATCCATCCGATTGAAGTGGCTAGGTTTCTTGTGGATGTGTTTGATGTGACAGATGAGAGAAAATTGACTATCGCGCTTTTGCACGATGTTCCTGAAAATACAGATGTTTCTTTGAGTGTTCTTGAAAAAATTTATGGTCGTAAGGTAGGCCAATGGATATTTCATCGGCTTGACATTGTTAATAAATATATGGCAACGTCGTTTGTTTTTGATTATCGAGAGAGAAAAAAAGACGACGTTTTGCATTCTTATATCATGTATCTGATTCGTATTTTGGTTAAGGGCAATCATTTTGATCATGTTTTAAAAGCTGCTGATGTTGTGATAAATTTTTCTGGGCTCTCTGGATTAAGTATTGATTTTCGGATTGCAACTGTTCAGAAAACATGGGTCTTTGTTAAGCTGTTTATGGAATCTTCGAGATTGAGAAAAGAAACAAGAAAAAAGATTCTTTTTTATTTCCGAAAAGGAATTCTAGACATTTTTTCTGACGAAGAAATCAAAGAGAATCCTAATGTTGCAGAATTAAAAGAAGCCTTTGAGGGACGTGTTTATTATTATGAGAACCATTTCTTTCCAAAACGGTCTGCTTGCAGAAAAGATTCTGTTAGGGCGATGTACAATTTCTGGAAGAATATAAACGGAAAGACTACAAAGCTTTATGTCCCTTTATTTAAAACATTGCCTTTTTTTAAAAAAATTTGTGCAATCAATGCAATCAACATGTTGACATTTTTACCGCTTGAGGTTGGACGGGAAATCGTTGGTGCTTTGATTCCACATTATTTTGTGAGTTTAATGCCTCTTCATGAGAGACGAAACATTAAAGGAGATATTGAGATTAGGTGGAAAGATGGCGATAAGGATTCAGATAAGAGCACACTTTTTATTATTGGACGCAGGATCTTTATTGGTCATGTCATTAAATATTTCTGGTTCAAAACCTTGCCAGCGCGACAGTGGTTGTTAGTAGAGACTCCGCTTAAGCACTGCGTGCTTGTCTGGTATTTTCTTAAGAATTCTTTTGTTGGAATGGGAAAGAAGTTTCCAAGGAATAAGACGCAAGAACCTTTAGAAAGAAGTGCGCCATTCTTTAAAGCTTCGTTAGTCTCCGGCACGCCGAAAAAAACATCTTCGAGCGCGATTGGCGTTATCACTGGCGCTGTAGCGCTCATAGGGTTTTTGTTCGCTGCGAGAGCATTTCGGGATCTTATAGGTGCCCGGCGGGTCAGGCTGGAGGGCGTGCCGGAAAGCCTTTGGCTTATTCGATTTTATAACAAGCTAAGCCTGAAAGATGATTTGCGTCTTAATCTTTTTCTTGGCCAATCAACCTTTGATAAGGAATTTGATTGGCAAATTGGACGGAGACCCGGAAGCATTTTCATTAAGGCAGGGTTCGGGCTTAGGAAAGAAGTTGTGGGTCTTGCGAAGATCGATCTTTATCCGCGAGAGTATCGCTTCCTTAGTTCTTGGTTTAGCGAACAATCTGTGAGTATGCCTTGCGCTTGCCTAAGCTATCTTGAAACGTTGAGGCTTCATCGCAAAAAAGGGATTGCTAAAGAACTGATCAAGGAAGCCGTAAGAATAAGCCAGGAATCTGGGTTTTGCGGCGTGTGTGTTGTTAATGTTCCAAAAAGATTTATTCCGCGTTATAAGAAACTAGGCTTTGATATTGTTAACCCAGGAAAAGTCATTGTCGGTATGCTGCTTTCCGAAGAAAAGGCTCAAGAGCTCTTAGCCACAAGCAGTTCGTCGAGCGCGCTTTTGAGCATTCTGGTTGTGGATGATGAAGAGTGGAGTCGTAATATGGCAGCTCTGTTTAGCGAGCAGCTAGGTTATAGAGCGTATAAGGCTGAAAGTTATGACCAAGCGCTTGCGATCCTTATGACCACTCCCGAGGTTGATGTCTTACTTTCAGATGTGGATATGCCAGGACAAAATGGCATTGCATTAGCCAAGCATGTGCAGAAAGCATTTCCGTCTGTGATGATCATTATGATGTCTGCTTGGTTAGGCGAAGATAGAAAGAGGGAGCTTGCTGAGCTAAGATTGCCTTTCTTGGATAAACCACTTTCGCTAGAAGATCTAGACAAGGCTATTAATGAAGAGAAAAGATCATCCAGCGTTTTGCCATCTAATCAAGACGAGAAGATGCAAGCAATGATGAAAAAGATGGCAGGGAATCAGGAAGTTGGGCAAGGCCTGATTCTAGGCCTTGCCCCTTCAACACATCTTTTGACACCCAAAGGTGTGGGGGGGCAGTCTTTGTCTTGTGCGAATTCTAATTATCAAAATTTTGAAATCTTCCGAGGAAACTTTGTTGCTTGTTTGAATGAATGGGAAAAGTTTTTTAAACAGGCCATGAATTTTCAAGAAAATAGGCAGCACTTGGAAGCCGTTGATATTTATCAAAATCAATGCGTTCGTTTGGCAAACAAACTTCAAGGGATTGTTGATGATTTTGGCGGTCTTGAAGAACTCGAGAAATTTTTGCTTTTAAAAGCAGAAGAGCTTCGCGTGGCAGTTCAGCATATGATTGCTGCCGTCCAGGAAGTAGCAATTAACTCTTATGGCATGCTTGCGGATTGTCAGGAAGAGTTGGGATTCTTGCCAGAAGCTCTAAAAAACTATTTAATTGTAGAACATGTGAGTGAATTTAATTTTGCCGTACCGATGAGGATAGGTAATTTTTATTCTCTTCAAGGTGATAAGAAGCTTGCGGATGTTTATTACCAGAAAGCTATTGATGTTTTGCTTAAAAGTGAATGCCAAATTCAAGAGCCGTATTTTTCGAAATTTATGGCGGGGGTTTTGTTTTATTATGCCATAACAAAAGAAAGCCCGGAGGACTTTGTTCGGGTGGCCGGGCAGATTATTACAACGTCCGAGTCATTTGCTGATGTCTTTTTTGGCGTGGCTCTTGATGATTTTGCCAAGGAGCTTTTGCGTATTTTTGAGGAAGCCGATTCTCCTCGAGCCAAGGAAGGGTCTCTTCGCCATATCAATAAAGCTCAAATTGCGCTAGAGGCTTTTCAGGAAGCTTTGTTGACTGATGCTCAGTACGTGGCTATCGTTGTTATTCGCACGAGGATTTTTCGCAAAACAGGTGATTTAGAAAAAGCTCAGGCATTGGTTCAAAGAGAAATCGATTCTTGGACGGGTGAAACGCAAGGCCTTACGAGTTTTTATCGGTCGCTCATGTTGATTGTTAATGACCAATCTAAGAATACTTCGGATCCGTTCGTAAAAGAATCTTTTGAAGCTAAGGCCCTTGCGCTTTTGAAAGAGATTTATAGACGCGATCCGAAAGATCTTAATATCGCCCATGACTTGTCTTGGAATCTTATCCTTTTGGGCGAAGTGGAAGATTTTAAGGAATCAGAGAATGTTCTTAATAACGCTCGCAGGAGTCATTCGGGTGTTTCTTTTCTGGATCTTTTTACGCAAATGTGGACAGGGATTTATTTAGGGATCATCTACAGAAAAATAGGAAAACCAAAAGATTCTTTGTGGATTCTTGAGAAATCCATGGGTCTTGCTCCAAGGTTGGTCTCGATGAATCAAGCAAATAAAAGCAGCAAGGAGTTTTGGGCGGGAAATGTTAAGCGACTTAACGTGGTGGCGTTTTATAACGTGGCGCTTTATTATCATGAAGGTAAAAATAGAAATGTGAAAAAAGCTGTGGTGGCTTTGAAGGGCGCGCGCAATTTTATACAGAAATTTGAAAATCCATCTGATGTTCTTGAGGCGTATCACGTTTATGATCTACTTGTGTCTTTGACCCTTAAAGAAGATTTTCCTGAAAAAGAAGATTTGGCTGAGCAGTATTTCGATGAAGCGAGAAGATTTTTTGAGGAAAAGCTAGATCCTCCTTTTTTGTGCCTAGGGGCTGAGATCTATAAAGAAAAAGGTCGTTATCAAGAGGCTGAAGATCTTCTTTTTGAGGCGATTGCCAAAGATAAAAATAACGCTTCCTGGATTCTTATTCAATTTAGCCTTGGGGCGTTATATATCAAAAGTAAGGACTTCAACAGAGCTAAGGACATAGGGTTAGAGATAGCTCGAGAGTTTCCTGGCACACTCGACGGATATTCGATTCTGGCGCATGCGTATTATGGATTAAAAGATTTTGGTCTTTCCTGTCAGCATTGCAAAGAAGCTTTGTCTTTATCCGGTGAAGACATGTTAACCACGCATTCTTTATATTTCTTGTTGGCGTTGCTTTATTTGTCTAGGCCTGATTTGGCCGTGACAGACAACAGTAGCCCGCGAGAGTTTTTTGATAAAATCGATCCTGCGCAGTTTTCCGTCGAGGATGTTTTAGAGGGCATTGAGGATGATGCGAGGGTTGTTCGAATTAATTTTGTTCGTATGCTTTCAGAGCTTTTGAGTGAACGCCTGGAAGGCATCGAAGCCAAGTCTCGCGAGATCGCAACGCTTCGAAAATTTTCGGCAAAAGGAAAAGAGAAGCAAGAAATCGTGGTTAAGATTTCTACACTGACTGGGCAAATCAAGACCGATACGAAAATGTTTGATTTTTATTTTTCTCTATTTTTAGGGATCATGAAAGGTTTGGTCAGTGAATTTTCTTTTGTGGTTGACCCAAAGACTGACCCTGTTGCCTTATGTCGTGCAATGGTTAAATTTGCGCGTGGTACTATCGAGACAAAACTCGAGGAAGAGTTGCGCGCGCAGGAACGTGAGCGTGAAACTCAAATGCGCGCACAAACGCTTGAACAGGAGCTTGAGAGTTTAGTTAAAAAGGCCTTAGAAGACGGCACTTGGGACAATTGGGTAGCGGCTTTGGATATTGTGGAAGAATTAGAAGTGGTGGCGCCGAAGAGTGATGTCCTGAGGAAATTTGCTCAACAGGTCAAGAATGAAAGTTATGTGGCAGGCCTTTTAGAAGACATTGAAAGAATCTTGGTTGCCGAACCGGCATTTTATGATTTAGATTCTGTGATTAGGTTGGCGAATCAGATTCTTGGAATAAGAAATAATCATCTTGAGGCTTTGCGTGTCAGAGGCGTTGCACGGTTTTTAAAGAAAGCCATGGAAGGCGTCTTCTTTCAAGCTGATCGATGCATCAGGGAGCAAGACACGAAAGAACAACTTAGTCTACTTCAGAGAGACGCCGCATTGGCATATGTTGCAAAACAAAATGAAATAAGCAATTTGTTCGCTACCCTTCAGAGCAATCAGGGCCATCATCTTAGTGAAAGGATACAGCTATCGACGCTTTATGAAGAATTATGGATGTTCCCTCAGGCTGTTACGCATCTGGAAAAAGTTCTTTCTGTCAACAAGGTTTCTGTCGAAGCGTTGGTGCGCCTAGCGAATTTATATTATGAGCGTTATCCTTATCTTGCAGAGGATGAAACTGTTCTTTTAAACAAAGCCTTTGCGTACGCGGTCACAGCTGTTAAAACCAAACCAAGCCTTCTTATGTTCGGTTCTTTGCCTCGGAAGTTCACCAAGGTTATTAAAAAGTTACAGAGCGAGGGTTATGATTTTGACACAATGTTAAAAGTTCGACTGGAGTGGCCATCTTCAGAAAAACAAACTGATGCCTCGCCAATTCAAGGCGCTTCGTCGGCCTTGGAGGTTTCGCGTGCTTCTTCGTCAGAAAATGTTTCTCGCGCTAGCGCGCCGACTGATCCCAAAATCCTTGATTTTCTCCCCCAGCTTGTGGACGCGAAACGCAAGCTTTCCGCGAAAGAAGGAGCGGCTGCGTGGGGGGGTGTTGATGAGATCTTTAATCTTTTTTATCAATTTATCCAAAAGAGTAAGTTCAAAGGCTCTGTCTCCGCGTTAAAACTTTTGACCTTAGATTATGCAAAGGAATTATGTGAAACGCTTGCGAAAATAGAGCCGACCGTCTTGACAGACCGCAACAAGATTATTCAGAAAATTATCCAAGCCTTCTTAGCGATTGATAAGAGTAATTTTCAAGATTCTTGGAAATCGCTTGTTCGGGTCATCGCGGACTGCGCCAATCAGAAAAACAAAGACTTGGGCACTTTTTGCTTCTCAACAGCGCTTGATCTCTTTTACACGTTGGCTCAAAAAAGAGATGTGGAAGACTTTAAGACAAAAATGTCATGGGTTAAGAAAGAAGTAAGAAGTCTTGATGATATTGTGGTGCTTGCGATTGGTGTTAATCTTATTGATGCTTTTCGGGCAACGGTGGCGAGCGAGATGGCCGGAGGGAGAAAAAAACTTCTGACTGATCATCAGATCTTTGCAATTATCCTTGAGTTAGATATTACTTTGCACACAGATGAGACTATCAAAGAAATATTGGAGCAAGACAAAGATTTTCACAAGAGAGTTCTTTATGCCGATGGTAAGCTCGCAGCTCTTTATGATCAATTGGGGCAGGTGTATCTATTTATTGATCAGCATGTGCCGCAAATGGTTCAGAAAGCAGGAGAGGTGACTAACAAGGCTCTTTGGCTCATGCCAGATCATTCGTCTTATTTGACCCATTTGATCGACATTCATCTTCGCCAGGCAGGATTTCTTGGGCATGCTGCGGATTTCACAGCAGCGTATGCCCATTGTAGCGAAGCTGTGCGTCTGGACGGTTTTGTTGTCAAGAACGAAGGTCAAAGCCAAATGCCGTTGATCAATTTTTATTCAATGAGCTTAGACGTTCTTAATCCTGACGGCGCAAG
>JAQUUP010000017.1 GCA_028693815.1 Candidatus Omnitrophota bacterium | reverse complement strand
GGCGGCACGCCTTGAAGAGCTTTTGGGCGAGAAAGTTTTGAAGCTTGATGATTGCATTGGCGATGAGGTTAAGGCAAAGATTGATGGATCTAAAGAGCGAGTGATTCTTTTAGAAAATCTACGTTTTTATAAGCAAGAAAAGAAAAATGATCCGGAATTTGCAAAAAGTCTTGCATCTTTGGCAGATGTGTACGTGAATGATGCTTTTGGAACAGCGCATCGGGCGCATGCTTCTGTTGCGGGGATTACAGAGTATTTGTCGGCTGGCGCGGGATTCCTTCTGGAAAAAGAAATTAAGT
The DNA here is from genome assembly GCA_028693815.1 of Candidatus Omnitrophota bacterium. NCBI lineage: Bacteria > Pseudomonadati > Candidatus Omnitrophota > Candidatus Omnitrophota bacterium. The sequence continues at coordinate 43,021 of JAQUUP010000017.1, read as the reverse complement.
ATCTTGGAGGGGTGGTGACAAATCCCGAAAGACCTTTTGTTGTTATTTTAGGTGGGGCCAAGGTTTCTGATAAAATTGTTTTGGTTGAGAATCTGCTTGAAAAAGCGGATGCGATTTTAATCGGCGGCGGAATGGCGTATACGTTTTTGAAATCTCAAGGAAAAAATGTTGGAAATTCAAAGCTTGAGGCAGATAAAGTTGAGATTGCAGGTGAGCTTTTGAAAAAGGCAAAAGAAAAAGGTGTCCGCATAGAGCTGACAAGTGATTTTTTGATTGTTGAAGGGTTTGATAAACCAGAAACACGAAAGATTGTGACAGATATTCCTGATGGCTGGGAAAGTCTTGATATCGGTCCAGAAACGATCAAGAAATTTGAAGAAGTGTTGTCGACGGCAAAGACAATTGTTTGGAACGGTCCAGTTGGTGTTTTTGAAGTTGATGAATATGCCCAAGGCACAAAAGAGATTGCGGAATATATTGCAACGCTAAAGGGTGTGACAAGTATTGTTGGCGGAGGGGATTCGGCTGCTGCGGTTAGCAAGTTTAATGTCGAAGATGCGATGACACACATTTCAACAGGTGGCGGCGCGTCGCTGGAATTTTTAGAAGGAAAAGAGTTGCCAGGCATTACAGCTTTGAAGGATAAATAGCAAGCAGTATATGGTATTTAGTATTTGGGATGTCGTAATTAGGGAATAGCGAGCAGTAAAGATGGAAGAGAAGATAAAAAGTTTTAAGGATCTTCGGATTTGGAAAAAAGGCATTGAGATAGTAGAAGATTCTTATCGGATAACAAAAGCTTTTCCTAAAGAAGAAATTTACGGACTGACTTCTCAGATTAGACGTGCGAGCGTATCGGTTCCTTCAAATATTGCAGAAGGTTTTAAAAGGTATCATAACAAGGAGTATCGACAATTTTTGTTTATTGCTCTTGGTTCTTTGGCAGAGCTGGAAACGCAACTGATTGTAGCTGAAAAGTTAAAATATGTTAGTTTCGAAGATTTAAAAAATGTTTTTGAAAAAATGAATTACTTGGGCAAGATGATTTCTTCGCTTTTGAAGAAATTGGTTTAGTTACAAAATACAACATACTATATACTAGATACTGGATCGGAGATCATTATGAGAAAAATAATTATTGCAGGAAATTGGAAATTAAATAAAACCATTTCAGAAGCTGTTGAATTAGCCTCTGGAATCAAGAAAGAAGCTGCTGGGATTACAAATGTCGACATTGTTGTTTGTCCAGTTTTTACAGCGCTTTCAGAAGTGAAAAAAGTGGTCGCCGGCTCTAACGTTGGGCTTGGGGCGCAAGATTTGTACTGGGAAGATTCTGGTGCTTTTACAGGGGAAGTGTCTGTTCCTTTGTTAAAGGATGCTGGGTGCCAGTACGTTATTATTGGTCACTCTGAAAGGCGACAATATTTTGGCGAAACAAACGAAACGGTTAACAACAAAGTTAAAGCCGCGCTCGCCGGTGGATTGATTCCGATTGTTTGTGTTGGAGAAAATCTTGAGCAAAGAGAAGCCAATAAAGCTTTTGACGTTGTTAAAGATCACGTCGAGAATTCTCTCAAAGGGTTTAGCGCTGACGAAATGAAAAAGATTATTATTGCCTACGAACCTGTGTGGGCAATTGGAACAGGCAAGACGGCAAGTCCAGAGCAAGCGCAAGAAATACACTCGTTTATTCGTGGTCTTTTAAAAGAAATGCACAACGAGGAAGTTGCGCAAAGTGTACGTCTTCAGTACGGTGGGAGTGTTAAGCCGGACAACGCAAAGGAATTAATGGGGCAAAAAGATATTGACGGTGCGCTTGTTGGTGGCGCTGCTTTAAAAATAGATTCATTCTTAGGTATTATTAAAAATTGTTAGTTATTAAATAAAAGGGGAGTCATATGTTTACATTTCTTATTATTGTTCACGTGTTGACGTGCATTTTGCTGGCGGTTGTTGTTTTGATGCAATCAGGGCGAGGAGGAGGCCTGACGGATGGTTTTGCAGCGGCTGAATCAATGTTTGGGGCTCAAACAAATAGCGTTTTAATCAGAGCGACAACGGTTTTAGCAATTATTTTCTTGGTGACTTCGTTGAGTCTTGCTTTCTTGTCCGCGCAAAAAGATAAATCGCTTTTAATGAACGCAGGCAAGGTTCAAGAAGAGTTTGACCCAGACAAGCTTTTTGATGAAGCTTCTGAAAACGTGCAAAGAATCGAGATTAATACAAACGCAGAAAATGCGGTACCACCAAGTGAAACACAGAAATAAGAATATTTTTATTAGAACAACAGTAATAAAAAAACTACTAATATCATTAGTAGTTTTTTTATGTTCAGTTCAAGTTGCTTTGGCGCAAGACACTGTTTCTGACAAATACGGAGGGCAGCTTGTTTTTACGACGACTTCTGACCCTCGAAGTTTTAATCCGGTTGTCGCAAAAGAAAACTCGACATCGGCTGTGATTGGTTATCTTTTTGAAGGGCTCACCAAAACAGACGGGGCAACATTAGAGGTTTTGCCAAGCTTGGCAAAGAGTTGGCAGGTCAGCGACAATGGTTTGGTTTGGACTTTTTATCTTCGGGAGGATGTTCTGTGGTCTGACGGGGTTCCTTTTTCTGCCGACGATGTTGTTTTTACATTTAATGAACTGATTTATAATGATGAGATTCCAACATCGTCGCGTGATATTTTTACGATTGATGGTAAGAAATTTGAAGTTAAAAGAATTTCTGATCATGTTGTTCAATTTACTTTGCCGATGCGCTTTGCTCCATTTTTGCGTTCAATGGGCACAAGCATTATGCCTAAGCACGCACTTAAAAGTGCTGTAGACGACAAAACGTTTAGTTTTACCTGGGGCATTGACACGCCTGTTGATCAAATTATTGGCACAGGGCCGTATCTGTTAAGCCTTTATCAGCCGGGTCAGCGCGTTGTTTTAAAAGCCAATCCTCTTTATTGGGGCAAATCTAGCGAGGGTGAGCGCTTACCATTTATTCAGAGAATCATTTATCTTATTGTTCAAAATCAAGATGTTGCCCTTTTAAAATTCTTAGAGGGTGAAACAGATTCTTGCGACGTTAGGGGAACGGATTATCCGCTTTTAAAGCCCTTGGAAAAGGAAAAGAATTTTACTGTTTATGATCTGGGAGCGACCTTTGGAAGCAACTTTATTGTTTTTAATCAGAATCCAAGAGTTAATCCAAAAACGAATAAGCCTTTTGTTGATCCCATTAAATTGTCCTGGTTTCAAAATTTAGAATTTCGAAAAGCGGTTGCGCACGCCATTGATAAAAAACGCATTGTTCAAATTGTTATGAATGATCTTGGATATCCTCAATATTCGGCCATGAATCCAAGCGCGGGCATATTTTATAATCCGAATGTTTTAAAATATGATTATGATTTAGAAAAGGCAAAACAAATTTTAGCTGATGCCGGATTTGTTGATCGAAATAAAGATGGAATCCGCGAGGACAAAGACGGCAATAAGGTGGAATTTAATTTATTTACGAGCTCCAATTCTGCTGAACGGCTTCAGATTGCAGCAATTATCCGTCATGATTTAGAAAAGATTGGCTTAAAAGTTAATTTTTTAGGTTTGGAATTTAATAATTTAGTCGCAAAATTAATTGGGGCTTATGATTGGGATGCGATTTTAATTGGATTGACTGGCGGCATTGAACCTCATTTTGGAAAAAATGTCTGGGTTTCCAACGGCCAGCTTCATTTTTGGAATCCAGGACAAGAGCAGCCTCAAACGCAATGGGAAGCTCGGGTGGATGAAATCTTTAATTTAGCGGTCCAAGAGCTAGACGATAAAGCCCGAAAGCCTTTGTACGATGAATGGCAGATGATTGTTTCAAGAGAGCTTCCTTTGATTTATACAGTTTTAGGGGCAGGGATATCAGCGGTGCGAAATAAGTTTGAGAATCTAAACCCAACCGTCTATGGTGGTGTCTTTCATAATTTAGAAGAACTTTATATAAAGAAAAAATATCGATAATGCTCAAATATATTTTAAAAAGAATTTTGATTTCGATTCCGTTGTTATTCGGCATTTCTCTTTTGACATTCTTTTTGATTCAGATTACTCCTGGCAATTTTTTTGACACCTTAAAGCTAGACCCTCAAGTATCGCCGCAGACAATTGCTCATTACGAGAAATTGTTTTATCTCGACAAGTCGTTGTTTCAGCAGTATTGGCATTGGCTTAAGAATCTTTTGCATTTTAATTTGGGCTATTCATTTTATTATAATGCTCCGGTTTCTCAAATTATTTCAAGCCGACTTTTTAATACTTTCATTTTATCGCTCAGCGCGATGCTTGCCACATGGTTGATCGCGATTCCTTTGGGGATTGTGATGGCTGTTAATCGCAATCGGTTTATTGATAAATTTTTATCGATCATTTCTTTTATTAGTTTATCTGTGCCGAGTTTTTTCTTGGCGATTATTCTTCTGTATTTTGCTTCAAAGTTTGGTGGTCTTCCTTTGGGAGGAATGCAAAGTGCAGACTTTGATCAAATGAGTCTTTTGGGAAAACTCCTAGATGTTGGCCGTCATCTGGTTATTCCGACGGTTGTTATTTCGATTGGCGCGATTGCAAGTTTGCAGAGAATTATGCGGGGCAATCTTTTGGAGGTTTTGCGACAGCAATATATTTTGGCGGCCCGAGCCAAAGGCCTGCCAGAAAGTCGTGTTATCTATAAGCACGCGCTGCGCAATGCGATTAATCCGTTGATTACAATCTTAGGATATCATTTGTCAGGACTTTTAAGTGGTGCGGCATTAATCGAAATTATTTGCAGCTGGCCTGGCATTGGGTCCGTGATGCTCACGGCTGTTCGAGCGAAAGATTTATATTTGGTGATGGCTAGTATGTTGATGGGCGGAGTTTTGCTATTTTTAGGAAATCTTTTGGCAGATATTATGCTCGCATGGGTTGACCCGAGGATTCGTTATACTGATTCCTAGACGAGTATTTTAGATTAAATCTTTATTAATAGGTTGTATATGATTAAGCAAGATAAAAAAAGTTTAAGCCAGTTTCAATCCGCGATGGCGATGTTTCGACGAAATCGCTTGGCCATGGTTTGCGTTGGCATTTTAATCTTGTTGTATTTTTCAGCTGCTTTTGCTGGATTTTTGTCACCTTATTCATATGATAATGAAGATCGAAATTATTCGTACTGTCCACCGATGAAAATTCATGTTGTTAGCAATCAAGGGAGACTAACTTGGCCGTATGTTAATCAGATGACATTGTCTTTTGATCAATTTCATAAACGGGTTTACAGCGAAGATGTTTCTCAAAGTTTTCCAATTCAGTTTCTCGTCAAAGGAGATCAATATAAGATTTTAGGAATGATCCCGTCGCGCTATCATTTTTTCGGCGTCAAGAGTCCTGGACGGCTTCATCTTTGGGGCGCAGATTCTAGGGGGAGAGATCTTTTTTCGAGATTGTTGTGGGGCGGACGGATCTCGCTGTCGATCGGTATTATCGGTGTTGCGATTTCATTTTTCTTTGGCCTTTTGATTGGCGGCATTTCTGGATATTATGGCGGAAAAATTGATAATTTGATCATGCGGATGTGTGAAATGGTTATGATGATTCCTGGGTTTTATTTAATGCTGGCTTTGCGAGCAGCTTTTCCGCCGAATCTTAATTCTTTACAGGTTTACATTTTAATTGTGGTGATTTTTTCTTTTATTGGGTGGGCTTCTTTGGCGCGTGTTATTCGTGGGATGGCGATTTCTCTTAAGCAAAGAGAATATGTTTTAGCCGCAAAGGTAGCAGGTCTGTCGGATATCAAGATTATTCTAAATCATATTTTGCCTCACACGGTGTCGTATTCGATTGTAGCGATTATGCTTTCGATTCCAGGATATATTATCGGGGAGAGTGCGCTAAGTCTCTTAGGGTTAGGCATTCAGGATCCTTATGCAAGCTGGGGCAATCTTTTGTCCGAGGCTATGGGGATTATCCAAATCAGATTTGCTCCTTGGATTTTATTGCCGGGATTTTTTATTTTCTTAACAGTGATTTGTTTTAATATTATTGGTGATGCTCTAAGAGATGCGCTGGATCCAACGTTTAAGATGGAAGGCTAGATGACAAGATGAGTGAACTTTTAAGAATAGAAAATTTATCAATTGATATTAAGGGACAAGACGAAAAAAGATCGCTTGTCAGCAATCTTAGCCTAGATGTCAATGCTCTCGAAACTGTTGCCTTGGTCGGAGGTTCTGGAGGTGGAAAAACAACGATTGGGCTTGCCATTCTACAGCTTTTGTCGCCTGCGATGCAGATTACGTCAGGAAAGATTTTCTTTGATGGCAAAGATTTGTTGGAATGTAGAGAAAAGCAGATGCAAAAAATGCGCGGAAAAAAGATTGCCATGGTTTTTCAAGAACCATTAAGCGCGTTTAATCCAGTGTTTCGTATTGGAAATCAAATTGCAGAGGTGCTGCAATTTCATACGCGTTTAAATCAAAGACAAATCCGAGAAAAAGTTTTTGAGCTTTTGGATCTTGTTGAAGTTCCTGACCCGAAGCGAGTGGCTTCGTACTACCCTCATCAATTAAGCGGAGGTCTTCGCCAGCGTGCGATGATTGCGCAAGCAATTGCTGGAAACCCAGAATTGATTATTGCCGACGAACCAACAAGCAATTTGGATGTAACAATACAGGCAAGAATTCTGTCTCTTTTTAAGAAAATAAAAAATGAACTAAACATTTCCATGCTTTTGATTACACATGATTTAGGGGTTGTACGTTTTTTGGCAGAGCGCGTTTTTGTTTTAGATCAAGGGTGCATTATTGAGTCGGGTTGTGTCTCTGATGTTTTTGATTGCCCCCAGCAAGATTTTACAAAAAAATTAATGGAATTGGCTTAAAAATAATGTTGCTAGAACTACAAAATATAAAGAAATATTTTCCTCTTCAAAAAGGATTTTTGTCTGATCCAAAAAGATGCGTCAAGGCTGTTGATGGGTTTAGCCTTGGTTTGAGAAGAGGAGAGAGCGTGGGGCTAGTCGGAGAATCTGGATGCGGCAAGACAACCCTAGGGCGCATTGCCACAAAATTAATAGATTTTAATGAAGGCAAGGTTTTGTTTGAGACCCAAGATATTTCCAAGTTTTCTTCAAAGCAAATGCATCAATTTCGAAAAAAAGTTCAGATGGTTTTTCAAGACCCGTTTACGAGCCTTGATCCCCGCTTTACAGTGCGCCGTATTATTTTGGAAGCTATGATTTTTGATCAATCTCGTAACGCGCAAGAAAAAGAGCAGAGAATCAAAGATCTTCTTTTGGCTGTTAAGCTTCCAGCGGATATTTTGGAGCGTTTTCCTCATGAGTTTAGCGGCGGGGAGCGTCAGCGTATTGCGATTGCTAGGGCGCTTGGTGCGAACCCTGAGCTTCTTATCTTGGATGAGGCAGTATCTTCTTTGGATATCTTGGTTCAGGAAGAAATATTAGAGTTATTAAGAGAATTACAGAAAGAATTTAACTTAACGTATCTTTTTATCTCGCATAATTTAAAAGTTGTTAAAAAACTTTGTTCAAGGGTTGTTGTCATGTTCAAAGGCAAGGTGGTTGAGTCGGCAAGCTGTGAGCAGATTTTTTCTAACCCGCAGCATTTATATACAAAACAATTGTTGTCGGCTGCTATTTATTATAAAGTAGAGAATGATACAAAGGAAATTCTCCTTAATGAGAACATGAGCCTTGTGGAAAAGCAAAAAGATCATTTTGTTTTGGAGTAATCAATTTAGGAAAAATATGATAGAAAAGATTTTTAAGAAAATAAATTATATTCTGGGTTTTTTGAGCATTGCCGCTTTGCTCTGCCTCGTTGTTTTTCTGACAAATATTGAAATTCGTTCCTTTGACTTGTGGCTGCACTTAAAATCTGGACAATTTATTATTCAAAATGGATTTATTCCAAGTGTTGATGTTTTTTCTTGCACTGTTTTTGGTCAGCCATGGAATAATCACGAATGGTTATTCCAAATTGTTTCTTATTCGATGTTTTCTCTTTTTGGTTTTGACGGTGTTTCTTCTATGCAGTCTTTGGTTATTGGTTTTACGTTTATGTTTTTGCTTTTCTTAGGGGACATTCGAAAAAGGCAGCTAACAACGGTTTTTTTATTGCTCCTTGTGGGTTTGTCTTATCAATCCCGATTTACCATCCGTCCGGATATTTTTAGTCTTTTGTTTCTCACGATTTATATTTATTTGTTGCAATTTCATCTTTCAAGAAAGTGGAGCATTCTTTTCTTTGCCTCGATACAAATTTTATGGGTTAATACGCATGGATTCTTTATTTTTGGTCCAGGTATTATTTTAATGTACATATGTTCTGAATTTATAAAAAGACGTACAAAACTTCCTTGGAGTTGGAATGTCACAAACCGACTAAACGATCAAGAGTATCATTTTCTAAAAGTTATTTTTCTTGTCACATTCTTAGTTTCGATTGCTAACCCGCAGCTTGTTAAGGGCCTGACATATCCTTTTGAAGTTTTGCTTCAGATGACAGGAGAGTCCAAAGTATTTTTTGGCAGCATTCAAGAGCTTGCTCGCCCACTATCATGGTCAACCTTGCTCTCGCTCGAGTATATTTACTATAAGTTATTAATTCTGATTTCATTCGTTAGTTTTGTTGTTAATTACAAGAGAGTTAATTTCTTTCATTTAATTTTATGGGCATTTTTTTTGGTGCTATCAACAAGTGCTTTAAGAAATATGGTTTATTTTTCTTTTATTGCATTTTGGGTGTCGGTTTCGAATTTTAAAAATATTTATTTTGAGCAGCTTTCTCGTGTTTTTAAGAATCGAGAAAATTTACGATACATTGGATTGATCATCCTTAAAATTGTTTTGATTATTTGGATGTTTCATTACGGTTACCAAGCATCAGAAGCTCGTTATTATGATTTTAAGAATTATGAAATGAAGAGCGCTTTTGGGGGAGTTAGTGGTCGCAACTTTCCAACACAGGCGGTCAATTTTCTCAATAAAAACAATATTAAAGGAAATTTCTTCAATGATTTTAATTCTGGCGCTTATTTGATTGGAAATTGTTTTCCGGATATCAGGGTTTTTATTGACGGACGAACAGAGCTCTATGGGCCAAAGTTTTTTAATGAATACAAAAAAATATGGGATCAAGGGGATAAGGTATTTTTTGATACTGTAGCTAAAAAATATCATTTAACTGGAGTTTTTTTGAATTCTGCATTTCACGAAATTCCCAAGAAACTTTTAAGAGAAATTTATGATGACGATCATTGGATTTTAGTTTATTTAGATTATGATGCGGTTATTTTTTTGAAAGACATCGACGAGAATAAGGATTTTATTAAGAATTTAAGATTAGATAAAAATAGTATATCTTTTTCAGAAACAAATGTTCAAGAGTTAGGACTAGTTAGAGTGTCTCCTTATCAGCAGATTAAAAGGGCGCGCGTTCTTGAAATTTTAGATTTTGATGAGCTGGCACTGAATCAAGTACAGCAAGCGCTTTTAATTGCTCCCGGTTATGGCGAGCCTTATTTTATTCGAGGCAAAATTTATTTAAAGCAGAAGAAATATAAGGAAGCATTTGAAGATTTTCGTATTGCAGCGATGATTTTGCCTGGAGATTCTGATATTCGTTATTATTTGGCTTTAGGATATGAAAATCTCGGTAATCTCAAAGAAGCGATAAAGCATTGTGAATGGTTAGTTAAAAAAGGGACGAAAAGCAACAAAGTTTTCTTAACGTTGTCTAAGATGTATGTTGAAACTGGTCGGTTTTCACAGAGCGTCAAAATCTTAAAGAAGGCTAAGGATTTTTCAGCAGAGGAGATCGCCGAGTTGTTAACCATAGGTGATTTTCTGTTGAAAGAAAATCAGATTGATTTTGCAAAAGATGTTTATGCGATTGCTTTGAAAGCTGACCCGACTTCGAGTTTAGCACAACAAAAAATGGATCAGTGCTTAAAGCAATAAATGTAAAGCTTTGATTGAGTTTTAAGTGGTAATTGTAAAAAGTTAATGTAATAATGTAGTTATACTTTAATTTTGTTATAGAAAGGTTTTCTCATGAGAGACATTCTTACTTTTATTTTGGCTGGAGGAAAAGGGGAAAGGCTTGACCCTCTAACGAGGGATCGGGCAAAACCAGCAGTTCCCTTTGGGGGCATTTATCGTATTATCGATTTTACGTTGAGTAATTGTATCAATTCAGGCTTACGGCGCATTTTTGTTTTGACGCAGTACAAATCGTTTTCACTTCAGAAGCATTTGCTGACAGGATGGGATATTTTTTCAAGCCAGTTAGGCGAGTTTATTGATGCGATTCCGCCTCAGCAGCGCGTTGGGTCTGATTGGTATCAAGGCACAGCGGATGCGATTTATCAAAATATTTATGCGATTAAAGATTATAACCCTAAAAAAGTTCTGATTTTATCAGGAGATCATATTTATCGAATGGATTATGGACGCCTTTTAAATCATCATAATACTAAAAAGGCGCATGCGACTGTTTGTTGTGTAAAAATGCCAAAAGCATTGTCTATTCATTTTGGTGTCATTGAGGTTGATCGCAATGGGTGTATTTGTGGATTTCAAGAAAAGCCAGAAGATCCAAAAACAATTCCAGACGACCCAAAACATATTTATGCATCGATGGGAATTTATTTGTTTGATCGAGAGGTTCTCTTAGAGGAGCTTAATCAGGATGCTAAGAGGGGGGATTCTCAGCATGATTTTGGAAAAAATATTATTCCGCAAATGATTAAAGAAAAGAAAAAAGTGTATGCTTATAATTTTGCAGATGAAAACGGAAAGCCGCGTTATTGGCGTGATATCGGAACGCGTGATTCTTATTATGAGGCTAATTTGGATCTTCTAAAGCATCGCCCAGATTTTGATTTATTTAGAAAAAAATGGCCTGTTCGAACGTATCATGAGCAATATCCTCCGATCAAAATACTTTCTAAATCCGGAGAAAAAGGAGCAAAGCCTGGTCTTATTATTGATTCTTTTATATCCGGTGGATGCGTTATTAAGGGTGCAGAAATTACAAGATCTGTATTGTCGCCAAATATTTGTGTTGAAAATGGAGCAAAAATAAATGATTCCATTTTGATGGGTGGTGTTATTGTTGGCAAAGACGCAAAGATAAAAAATGCGATTATTGATAAAGAAGTTGTGATTCCAAGCAAAACTGAAATCGGTTATAATCTTGATCTTGATCGTCAGCGATTTGCTGTGACAGCTTCCGGTATTGTGATTGTTCCTAAAAAAGCTTCTTTTAAATAAGATTAAGATAATATAATGAAGAAAAGGGCCGCCCCGCGTTTGTGGGTCGGCCCTTTTTCATAGATTTCAAAAAACCCGTACCACCTTCGAGGTGGACTTTTGGTTTAGCAACCAATTCAACCTACCTGTGCCCGTTAGGGTGCGAGGTTGAACATGGTTTTTGTGACATGTGTCTTGTGACATGTGCCTTGACGCACTTCTTGATAAGGATACCCCGATAAGATTCGTTTAATGAAGTCCCGATTTTTCACTTTGTGAAAAACGGGACAAATTCAACCTGCAAGCTTACATCATTTTATTCTGTAAGCTTGGGTTTCATTTGAAAGCGCTTTCCCGAAACACCCCAAACCCCCTTTAAAACACATATATATAGTTTATACTTTTATAGTTAGGATAGGAATTGTATATACATATATACGGAGAAGGGGACGATGTTTCAGTATAAAAATAAAAGTCATATTTCTTTAAAAATCACTGCTTTAGCCGTAATGTTTTTTTTTACGGTCACTAGCATTATCCCATCTCAAGCCATGGCCCAAGGAGTATTAGGACTTCCTGCGGTGGGAACTATGGTGTCTTTAAGTCCAGTGTTCACACCTACCATTCTTCGTGGAATAAGAGTCTATCCCAATGAGCCGCTGAAGTTCGATTTTATTGTTGACGCTGGAGATGAAATAATTGAAAGCGAGGAAGCTCCGACTCGCCTTGCTGGGTCGCAAGGCTCACGGAGTAAATTCGCGCAGGCTGACTTGACGAAAGCCGAAGGCTTTCGTAAGTCAGGCGCTCATTTAAAAGCCGAATCAGAGAAATTAATCAAATACTTCCTAGCAGCACTGACTATTCCAGAAGATAATCTCTGGGTAAACTTGTCTCCCCATGAACAAGATCGAATCATTCCAGATAGCCTTGCCCAAACAGATATGGGCACAGATATGTTGGCTCAAGACTATATCTTAAAGCAAGTTACTGCTTCTTTAATGTATCCAGAAGATGAACTAGGTAAGCAGTTCTGGCAAGAAATCTATAAGAAAGCCTATGAAGAATATGGAACCACCAATATCCCGGTAGATACCTTTAACAAGGTCTGGATCATGCCTGAAAAGGCTGAAGTGTATGTTCAAGAAGATAGAGCTTTTGTAGTGGAATCAAGGTTGAAGGTTATGTTGGAAGAGGACTACCTCGCGCTAACTCACGCAAGTGAAACGTTAAGCGTGAATCGTGAAACGCCAAACGCTTCACAAGATACGCTTCACTCTTCACGGAATAAATTAGCTTCAGACATTGTCCGTGAAATCATTGTCCCTGCTTTAGAAAAAGAAGTTAACACAGGAAAGAACTTTGCTTCCTTGAGACAAATCTATAATTCTCTCATTTTAGCGTACTGGTTTAAACATAACTTAAAAGAATCAATTGTCAATAAAGTCTATTCGGATCAAAGCAAGATTAGGGGAGTGGACATTAAAGATGTCTCGCAAGATATTTACAATCAATATGTTGATTCTTTTAAGAAAGGTGTCTGTGACTTTATCAAGGTCGAATATGATCAATATGCCCATAAAAATATTCCAAGAAAGTATTTTTCGGGGGGATTTACTGGAAAACTTAAAATTGGAGAAAGTGTTGAATTTATTAAGTCTGATACGCTTGAAGGGCAAGAAGCAGGGAGCGCGATTCTTAAAAGATTTAAGAAAGCAATAACCATCATACTTATAACAGCAGCGTTTAGCTTTTTCGGGAGCCAAGAGGCGATAGCGTATGAAAATGGAGCCTTTGATCCACTAGAAATGACGACTACAGCAAAAGATGCACCTAGCTCCGCATCTATCGATTTATCTAAAGGTGACGATAGTTCTCCTGAAAACACGGCAAAGACAATTGAAGCGTATCAAAACTTAGATCCTGTAGTTTGTTTTGCAAGAATGAATGAATTCATCAATAAACCATTTGCTAAAAAATTGCTTTCCTTAAAAATAGAAGAAGATCCGATAAGTGCCGCTAGAGCTATTGACAGCTTAATCAATACTCCTTTTCGAAAAGATTTATTATTTGTTTTTGCAAAGGTATCCCCAGGATTAATGACGTCAATGATTCCAAAGTATAGAAATTTTTCATTTGCTGAAGAAATCTTAGAGATTATTTTTCCAAACAAGCCTTTAAATGCTTTTTATCATTATAACGATTACAAAGGATTTGTTTTTTCTGAACGACTTTTAATATCTTCTTCAAGTGATTATTTATTTGAAGCTGCAAAATTCTTTAATTTTTACAAAGATTCACCTTCCGCGCCAAAAATAGTAAATGATGTTCTTTCAAAAGATCCCTGGATCTTTTTTTCTTCCTTAGGAAAATACAAGCACATTTCAGGAGTAGAAGAAACAGTGGCAAGCGTTCGGGAAAAAAGTCCTCATGCAGCACTCGCTTATGCAGATCAGTATAAAAACGAAGATTTTGCCGTAGAAACAATCTTGTATTCTGCAAAACAAGACCCCTGGGCAGCGCGTGCATACGAACCACTTTATTCATCTTTATATGAAAAATATCCTTCTTTCAAAGAAGAGATGGATTCAATATTAAGCGGAACCCTCGCTAATCTCAAAAAGGAACCTCAAATAGATTCTGCAAAAGTTGATCAAACAGCTGATAACGCTAAAAAACTATATCTTAAAATTATAAATAATTCTCTTCCTAAGTATTTTCAATACAAAGAAAATGCTGCAAATTTTTTCCAAGGAATAAAACCTATCGGCTTAATTGGATTTCTAAATTCAGATTATGTTCATGATTTATATTTAGCCTCTGAACTTACTGGATTAAGCCCAGAATTTATTATGGCGGCTTATGCTCAAGAAGGAGGAGCAGAGGTACATCTTAAAAACCGATATAACGGTGGATATAACTCTAATCGAAATGTCGATACTTATCGAGATATAGGAATTGATAGACTTTATTACGATCTTCCTTTGCTATTGAAAGCGGGAATAAGAATTAAAATTGAAAAATTACTTTCTCCTGAAAAGAACGAAGGCGGCATGCAGCTTAGAATGATTGTAATAAAAGAAAACCAAGCACTAAAAGGAATTGCTACGGAGTTAGCTCATGGAAAAGAACAATTTAAAAAGGATGTTGATAATAAATGGGGTTCAGAAAAGTGGAAAACACTTTCTGAAGAACAAAAAGAATTTTGGATATATTTATATTACAATACAGGATTTGTTTCAGGAAGAAATATTTTATATAAAAAAGGTTTTGGTTGGAAAAGATCAGAGGATGAAGGCTATATGCAAGTTCATGAAAATGCTGCAAAAGTTGGCGGCGGAGCAAAAGTATTAAGAGATATGAAAATTTTTAAGAAAAGTTTAGATAAGAAAAATATTTTAAAAGTTTCTCCGGTTGCATCAGAAGATTTTAAAGATATTTTTAGCTATCAAGCTGGTGGGGAAACGTTTGAAATAAAGAAAAATGACGACGTTGCTCAAAAATTAAGCGAAGCTGTTGGTCTTGCCGTAAGCCAAGGACAAAACTTGTCTGTCTGGATAGCTGGAACAAAATCCGCAAAGCTTATCAACCTTGTTGATGCCAGCGATACTTCTGTAGTAGGTTATGGAATTGATCACACTTTTTTCTGGAATGGTCGAAATCAAGAGGCAATAAGAACAGAGGCGATGGATGGGAAGTTGAAAATTGCTAGTAGCACGATTAATAGCATTCAAGAGACAGTACAATCACCATTATCAAATCAAGTTTTAGATCTTATTGATAAATATTTATCTCCTAAAAATTTTTCAGAAGTATATCAAACGCCAAATTTAAAAAAATATTTGGAAAATAATCGATTTTTGTCTCAAAATCTTGAAATGGGACTTGAGCAAAAATGGATTTTGCCAGAAGGGTTAAGCGAGATGGATCTTCAGAAATTTTCTATGATGCTGATTTATGGACTTTTTAATATGCATCCAAGTCCGCAAGAACTTCAACAATTAACATTAAGATTAATGAATGAGATTATTGATCTTAACCCAGAGTTTCAGGAAGAAAGTATTTATCCGTATCAACAAAGCCCTGCGGTTTTGTTTGATTTCCTTTTTGGCGTTGCTTCTCGATATAGTAAAAATGATATTGAGTATTATGCACACGTTAAGAGTGGAATGGCAGGTGTTGATTTCTTAAATAGACAAAGAAGAAGAAGAGAAAAAGTTAATTATCATTTTCGAAAGATTGAAAAAACTTTAACGGATGGTCAGTATACGCCATCACCAGAAAGTTTAGATATTATTGAGGCCAAGCTTAGTGAAGTAAATAGAGAAAATGAATCAAAAAAGAAGGCGGGTAAAAAAGGAAAAGTATCGTCAACGATAAAAGGCGGTATTGACTTTAATGCTGAAAATATGAACGTCACAACAAAGGGAGGCGAGATTAATTTTAATCTTCCGTTGGACATGCAAAATATCACCTCTAGCAGCATTGAAGGGTTTGTGCCGATTATTATTAACATTACCCCTGTGACGGATTTTATGGGATTACTCGGCCTTGATGCAGATGATGAAATTAAAGAAAAACAGATTAGTCAACATGAACTTGCAGGAGATAAAGTATCGTGACAAGCATAGTAAAGCAGAATAAATTTAGAATACTATTTAAGACAATCAGCCTCATTGTCTTAGCCTGCTTTTTTGCAACTGTTGTTATCCCATCTCAAGCCTTGGCCCAAGGAGTGTTAGGACTTCCTGTGCCGGGAACTATGGTGTCTTTAAGTCCAGTGTTCACACCTACCATTCTTCGTGGAATAAGAGTCTATCCTAACAATTCTCTTAAATTCGACTTTATCGTCGATTCTGGTGACACTGGACTTACAGGCACTGCATTAAAGAATGAATCTGAAAAACTTATCAAATACTTTCTAGCAGCCCTTACAATTCCTGAAGATAACCTATGGGTTAATCTTTCTCCCCATGAACAAGATCGAATTATTCCTGATATTCTTGGATCTACAGATATGGGTACAGACATGTTAGCTCAAGACTATATCTTAAAGCAAATCACAGCATCTCTGATGAATCCAGATGAAAAGATAGGAAGACAATTTTGGGATAGAGTGTATAAAAAAGTTTATGAGGAGTACGGAACAATCCGCCATCTAAAAGATGGCGAGACCTCGTCAAATTCACAAGGTGAATTTGACCGGGCTAATATCCCGGTAGATACCTTTAACAAGGTCTGGATCATGCCTGAGAAGGCAGAAGTGTACGTTCAAGAAGATAGGGCCTTTGTGGTGGAGTCAAAATTAAAGGTTATGTTAGAGACGGACTATGTTGCTTTGCAAGCAAAGCAACAGGTATTTAGTGAAGAGTATTTAGTATATGGCGATAATCAACAACCAAATACCATATCCCAAATACCAAATACTCAGAATGATTTCTCCAAAGAAATCATCCGTGAAATCATCATCCCAGCTCTTGAAAAAGAAGTTAATACGGGCAAGAATTTTGCCAAGCTTCGTCAGATATATAATTCTCTTATTCTAGCCTATTGGTTTAAGCATAACTTAAAAGAATCTATTATAAACAAAGTCTATTCTGATCAAAGCAAGATTAGGGGAGTGGACGTTAAAGATGTCTCGCAAGATATCTACAATCAATATGTTGATTCTTTTAAAAAAGGTGTTTGTGACTTTATCAAAGTTGAATATGATCAATATGCCCATAAAAATATTCCAAGAAAGTATTTTTCGGGGGGCGTGAGCTGGGTATTGGATTCAACATTTAACTCAGTGGGAAAGGAAATCGCTCTTGAATATATTCAAGAAAACGGCTTACCAAAAAATGATTACAAGATAGAAGTTGTTCTTAACGACGTTAATACGAGCTTAACTGAAATACCAAGTTTTGAGGAACCTAACGCTATATCATCTTCTTCATCTATTGAAAAAATGATGATGGTAGATATTATGGCAGATCTTAAAGAAAAGGCGGCTAAAGGAGCATTAAGATTAATATTGTTTGATTTAGACAATAGCTTTTTTTGGCCAAATGGATATATCGGTTCAGAAATTCAAAAAGAGATTAGCATTAAAATATTAGCCCTAAATATTTTCCTTTCAGAAATTCTAAAAATAGGAAAAAACTCCAGTAAAAAAATACCGAATGATGATGAAATACAAGAGCTTGCAGAAAAAAGCATTAAAAAAGCTCAAAGGGTTGTATACACACAAGGCGATAAAGACGAAAAAAATATGGCTGATTCTGGATTCCTTGAAATGTCTGATGGTCTTAGAAGAGAGGATTTAAAAGAACTTAAAGGAGACGCAACAAATAGTTTAAAAATTAGAGCTTTTACAGCACGACCAAAACTCAAGGAAAAAGTAACTTTGCATGTATTGCAATCTCTAGGAATTATTAATAAAAAAAGCAAAAGACAGCCCGGCGATCATGACAAAGACAAGTTTATTATTGACCAAGTTATTTTTACATCAGGGGAGGGGAAAATTAAAGCAGAGGCGTTAAAAGCAACTATTGAACCACTCCAAGCCAAAGCAGCAGAAGAAGGTAACCCAATTGACGCAACAGAAATTGTTTTTATAGACGATAAGCCCGTCAACACTGAAGCAGTTGCTAACATGAACCTTGGAATAAGAATTATCCAAGTTATCACCCGTGAAAATGTTAATCATGAAAAAACTTCTTATCTAGATTTTATCAATTTTGCAGAAAAAGTGATCGAAGGAACCAATGAAAAAAAAGATGGGCAGGCCTTTTGGTATCTAGTAAATGCTTATTATGCAGCAAAAACCTCCAAAGAAAAAAGAGAAGTCGAAAAAAAAGCGCTTGTTCTTCTTTCTAATGAAAAATTTCGAGAATTTCAACTAGAAATAGCTAATGATGATCTGAGAAGAATAAGAAAACCAAAACCAATTACAAAAATTGACATTCCAAAGGCGTTACAACAAAAAGGCTATACCTTAGAAAAACTTGAAAGGCTAATTAACGAAAAGTTAGACAAATCAATTACTTTTGGAGAAGAGATCAAGCCAACAGGGTCATCATCTCTTAATGAAAAGTCTGAAGCTGCTGATGACAGTGCCTTTAATGCTGAAACTGCATCGTCGGACATAGAGGAAAAACAAGGCGATCTCTCGATGGGGGCTGAAATGTCATGGGAGGAGATTAAGGGGGAATATGAGAAAGCTATTCTCGCCCAATATGAAAAAAAGATTAAGATGTATTCGAAGATAAATTCGAGAGACGACTTAGCTTTTGTAAAGTTACCAACAGTTCCTTCATTTTCGGAAAAGGATGAGCTTAAGAAAGTTCTTTATTCGTTGTTATCTTACGTTGCTGGAGAAGATATTGAAGGTGAGAATTTTAATCCAAGTGAAGAGACAAAGAAAGCGTTAGTTCAGCTAATCCCTCATCTTGTTAGGATCTATCAAAGTGCAACATTTGCCATTCCTAAATCTCTTGAAGCTCTTCAATCTTTGCTCGCGTTAGGCAGTAAGAATGACATGATTACCACCAAAAATGATTTTGTTGCTGCTACAGCAGGATGCGCTAAATTCGCCCAAGGCGCTGGATATGTTGTGGATGAGTCCCTTGAAGCTTTTGAATCCTTGTTTGCATTAGGCATTACAAGCGGTATGATTACTACTAAAGATGATTTCTTTGCTGTTTTAGAAGAATGCGCTAATTCTGCGAACAACGGTATTCCTAAATCTTATAAAGCTCTTGAACTCTTTCTAACGATAGGAATGGTAAAGGGTATGATTACCACCAAAGATGACTTTGCTGTTGTTGTAGCAGAATGCGTTAGGCTCGCCCATAACGTAGGCGGGTTTTTCTCCCTTAGAGCTCTTAAAACTCTTCAGTTTTTGATTGCGCAAGGTATTGAAAAGGGCAAGGTCACCAAAGATAACTTTGTTGCAACTATTTCTAACTTAACGCCTGAGCTTACTAAGCTCAATCAAGGTGCAGGAAGCTACGTCTATATATCTTTTGATGTTCTTCAATCCCTGTTTGAAGAAAATTTGAGCTTTAACGATTATCTTAATCAATTAAGAAAATTAGGAGATAATATCGAGAGCCATTATGCAGATTACACCAAAGTTCTCCAAGAAGCTAATTTAAAACTTTTTATGACGCTAGGAGAACACAAAGAGCTCGGGTTAACATTTTTTGAAGAGTCTGCTATTAATCTTGAATATATTAATGAGTTGCGGGAAAGCAGTGAATCTTTTGATCTTAAGAAATATCAGGATAAATTCAAGCGCTATGCTCTTAAAAAAGAATTCTTTAAGAATTTTGCTACATCAGGAGGCAAGATTCATTTGGACATTAACCCTGATGACGATAAAGGCCAAGCTCTTCGAAATCTAGCGCCAAGCATTGCATTGCGTTTTCAGAATCATTCTTGGCAAAACGAAAAGAAATGCCTTGAACTGCATCTTAACCCGTCTATTAGTTCGTTGTTTGGAGATTTAATGACTAAGAATCTTATTCGCTTAGGATTAATAAAACCATTGGGCTTGACAGCAAAAGATAGCAAAGGGAATCTTAAGAATATTGTGCTTCAGGAATCTTTGCAAGTTGACGGCTTGTTTACAGACAACAACACAGACGATTTTAAACAAGAACCTAAGCTTTTGGCATTAGCCCTTCTTGAGATAAGCACGCATTTTCCGAGCTATACAGATTATGTTCCTTCTGACGTTGCAACTTTTGGACATTTAGTGCCTGGGGGAGGAAAATTATACAATGAGAACGATTCTCAAAAAGATGATCGCATTGACCTTTTTCAAGTTGCACAAATAAGTGATGAAGATATTAATAATCCTTATGGTCATCTGGATTCTAGCCGCATAAAGACGGCATATGCGATCTTAGGAAATGGTTTGTTGAGTCAATATAAGCCAGAATCAAGAAAAGCATCTTTAGATAAAAAACTTAGCCCTATTATTAAAGAATTTATTACGCAAATTGAGCAGATTCTAACAAAGGCTGAATGCTATGAAGCTTTTAGCATAAAGTGGACGGTAGATAAGTGGCCTCAGCTTAAAAAACTCTATGAACAAATCCAAAGTTTTAGAAAAACAAAAGAAGGTAAACAATATGCCCTTGAAATTCGCCAAGCTGTCTTTGATGCTCAAGCTGAGATTCTTATGGCCATGTTCGAAGATTCCCTAAATCGTGATGTCATTACAGAGAAAAACGCCTCAGTAGCCCTAGATATTTTTAATGAAGTTTTAGAAGATGTCTTGGGTGGTTATCAGGCGATTGTTGGGCCAGAATTCTTTATCCAAAGAATACATGAATTGCGCGTAAAGGCAAAAGAATTTTCTGGGACGACTGCATACAAAAAAGCTAGTCAACAGATATTGAAGGCTTTGGATCTTGAAAATATTACAGCGGAAAATCAATATAGCAGTGCCTGGGGATATGCAGAGGCTCAGCTAGATCAGTTTTTCAGCACGACAAAAGATAGCGTGGATGCTTTTAAGCAATATCTTCTTGGTGTTCAGCCTGAAGGAAACAGAGCATATAAAGATACCATTAAACAAGAAATTGTAGAACATGTTGAAAATTGGATGGAAAGAGATGAGCCTTTAGGAGCATTAGAGTTTCTGATGCTTGATCTTAAAGATATTTTAGAAATCCTAGTTCGATTCCATTCTCTTAGCAATATTGATGCACAATCCTGGTACAAAGAAATTCTTGAACAGTTGAAAATGGATGTCCCAGAGATTAAAGATTTGATTAATGAATCTGAGAACTTAGTGTTTACAAGAGAAAAGACTATAGAGGACATTCGAGAGGTTCTAAAAGCTTATAAGGTCTTAGAAGGAAAGAGAGAAGAGATTATTGAAGCCTGGGAAGACTTAAGGCTTCCCAGCGATATTCTTTTAGCTCATGTTATCGGGAAGCTGTTTGAGCAAGATGGACGGTTTATCAAGAAGGACTTGCCGAAAGATCCGGCTGGTGGGGATGGTGTATCTTTAGACGGTTTTGGTAAAGGAGCCTTAAAGCATCAGCTTAAAAAAGGATTTTTGCCAACGGATGGTGGCAGCGACGGATATTGGCTAGAAGAAGGCGGTGCTTCAGATGTTGTGCAAAACGATTCGAAGGGCCCTGTCGTGACCCCAGGGGAACAGGAATTTTTGATTGAAACACCTATTGAAACTGCCGAGCATTCCGACCCCGCCCAAACCGCATCGTCGGATATTGGTGATCTGAAAGTTTTTATTTATAACAAAAAAACGGGAAAAGAAATAAGAATGCAAGACGCTGAAAAGTTTGATCAGATTGAGTTTTTTGTTGTAGATGACAATGACGATCCTGTAGGTACAGTATTGCTTGAAACGGATAATTTTATTAATCATGCTGGTCTTTCTCGCAAATCATTAAAAAAGAGAATAAATAGAGGTATTATTGAAGAAAGTGACACGAACAATTATCTTAATATTCGTAATATTGAAATTGATTCGCAAGAATATAGTTATCAGGTTTTAAGAAAGATGATGGAGTCTATTTCTGATTTTATGGAGAAAATAGGAGAGGAGAGAATTGTTATAAACAAGGTGTTCGTTTCTGATCAAAAAGTGTCTAAAGATTTAGCTCGGTATTTAAATCTAAATGTTAACCTTTCTTATTCTAAGGATCCGAGAGTCAATAATCGCCTTGAGATTACGTTTTATCCAAATAAATATAAGGATGGATTGTATTTTCAAGATTTTTCAAATAGTTTGGTGAAGTCTCATTTCTCTTCAAAGATGAAACACCTTCATTCTAAACGAAATAGTGACTTCAATTTTGATCAAAGACGTCTGAACTTTGGTTTTTGGGATCATGTTTTAAATGACAAGACTGATTTCTTGTTGTTTGTTGAATCCGGCGATCTTGTCGGGTATGCAGGATATCAAAAGCCTTTTTTAAAGAAAGTAAAACAAAACAATGGATTTAATTTAGAAAGTTTTGTATTAGATAAAAAATATGAAAATGATGATAATGTATTTGTAATGCTTGATAAAATTATTAATCAGGTTAAATTGCAAAAGATTGAGAGATTATATTTTTCTTTTAATGATTTCTATATTTCTCCTGATACGCAAGCGGCTGTGGATGTTCCAAATTATTCTTCACAAATGCTGGAAGTCTTAAATCGTTATTGTAATAAAAGAGGATATCATCTTTCTGATCCTGATCCATATAAAATGTATTATATTGATTTTTCTTCTTTGCCAGATACTCCGATAAGCCAGGCAAAGACTGTGGTTTCATCGAATTTGGATGGTATCGACCCAACCACAACCGCATCGTCGGATATTAAGAAACAAGAGCGCAATCCTGGCGAGAGCAACTCCACCGAAATCTCATCGTCGGTTATTCCAGTACCAGAAAATAATTACACCAAGGTACTCGAGGAAATTGAAGCAGCCATCTTGTTGAAATCCGACATAAAAAAATTCTTATATTTTCCTAAAGGTGCTCCACGGGAAAGCTTCTTTGTTGCTGTTGATGGAAGATCAAAATTATCCTCGGCAGACTATGATTTGCTTATCAATCAGTTGATTGCTATAAAGAATATTTTACAATCGAAACCTGCAAATCAAAGTTTTGATGAATATTTCGAACAAAAAAAGGAATCCATGGCGCTTATCATAGATAATATTACCCTAAAGAATAACCTCTTAAGCCTAGCCATCGGCAACACAGCTGATATTGTCATGAACGTAGATAATTCCGAGATTCTCTCTCAAAAGGGGCTATCTCTGTGGCCTAAATCAAGAATTTACAGAAAACTTGCGCAAGCTTCTTTCGATCAGGTAATTAGCGATGGTTACGATGAGGACGGTATCGCTAATATGGGTCTCGAAAATGTTGAAAACGCAAAAACTACTATCATAGAAACAGAATCTAGGATCGTATCAATAGAAACAAGACCGCATCGTGTCCTCCGCGCCTACACCGATGAGAATTCTGAACCAATAGAATCAATGGACGATGGAGAGGTGGTTGTTGAAAATCAAAAAATCGATGAATCTGCATGGTTTCAAAATGGCTATTTTCCGCTAAATAAAACCAACAGCGTTATGAATATCCTTAACAAATTATATTATGGTGTCTTTGGTGAAGAGGCCTTTGGAATGGGGAGTAAAGACCGCACTGAAGGAAACCTAGACCAAGCCACTGCCCAAGCAAGTGCTGAGCAATTTTATGAACAGATACGAGAAATGGATCGACAACACACATTGCCGCTGGAAATTGTAGTCCATGAATGGGGTGCTGGGGACGGATACTCTGCTTGGATTTTCTTTCGTGCGCTTGAGAATCTTGATCGAGAAAAAGGAACCCATTATTTAGGGCGCCTACGTTATTACGTAATGGACTACTCAGAAAGAATAATCATGTTTCTGCGATCATCAACGCGTCTTGGTCGTTACCCGGAAATTTTTAAGTTTGTCCAAGCAGATGCCTTGAATCCACCAAAAGATCTGCCAAAGGCCCTTCTTATCCGAGGCAATCTCATTCTCAATTCGTTGCCTAAAGAAATTATTGAAGTCACCTTTGATGGTTTTAAGAAGTTGTTCTTGCGTGGATACGTTGACATGAAGCCAAACGAGATTGTTTTGGATTCCTTGGGACATTCATACACTATCGAAGATATAAAAAATTTTATTAAAAATGAAGATATCAAATCTTTAAAGAATTTCGACCGAAAAATTTTTAACAAAATTAAATGGCAGGAAGAATATCACGAAATTCCAGCCAGTGAGCTTTCAGATCGCGGATATCTTTTATCATTACAGCAACAAGGGTTTACGGGGCGCATCAGCTTAGATCCTGGAGCTGCCAGATTTATTAAAACAATTCATGATAATAACCTTGCAAAAGGCGGAATGATGCAATTTGTAGATTCCGGCAGAATGGATATCGCGATAAACGAAAAAAACTATCGCTTGGGAGAATTGGTTAGGTTTTCTGGTGCACTTTACATGCCTGTGAACTATCATTTCTTGAAAAAAACTCTCGGCCTTAATCTTAGAGGGCGAAATCAGGCTGTATTCGCGAAAAAGGGCTTTGCAAAGCAAATTAACCTGCGCAGCGTCCTTGATGTCCTCTCAAGCTTTGAGAAATTCAAAAAATATTTCAATAAAGAAAGTTTCCTCAAACCGTTTAATGAAAAGATAAGTTATCTCACGCAAATTGTGGATGAGATGGAAAAGGAGGGAGGGTTTAGAGAAGAAAACTTCGAACCTTTTATTGCTCGCTTAAGAGAAAGAACTTCAGGTTTAAAAAGAAATTTGAGTGATATTATTCGCCCTTTTGAGGAAACCAAAGAATACGCTGATAACCTTGGCGATGCGTATCTTTATTGGGTTTTTGTATCACTTCGAAACGAACGAGAAAATTTGCTTAAAAAACAAAAAGTACTTCTCCCTAAAACCTTTAATCAAATTGGGGATGAGATCTATGACCACCTCAACTCTTTTGCATTTTTTCTCGCCATTGTTGGTTTTAGTAACGGGATTGCAGAAATTTTTCAGGATATTGAATCATTTTATTCCGGTCTTCTCGTTGTCGACATTGCGCCAAAAGCTTCTGCCTTTAAAGATAGATCTTTGGGGATCAGTAGCCATATACCAACAATAGGCGACGGAGTGCAAGCTGTAAGTTCTCAGCCCTTCGAAATAAAAGAAGAAATGATAGGAAAAATATTTCATAGGGTCAGCACAAGTAATTTCGCTATTGATCAACCTGCTCCGCCAGGGGTTTCAGTTTACGAGCTTAATGAGGATGGAAGAATTTCTATTTCTCCAGTAGCCACACAGATTATACAGGATCCACAATTAGGCTTTGTGATTCGGGTGGGATGGGGCTCTTTTGTTTTGTTTGAGTTAGCACCAGAAGAAAAGGGAGCCCTTCTTTCGCTAGGGCATGCTGTCTGTACGAGTCTTGATATCAGAGCCAGGAAAAACAATAAAACGGTTATCGGTCACGTGCATTTATTTCCTAAAGAGAATGATTTTTTTGGAAAAAAAGGCCCTTTATATGAACAATACAAAGCTGTTCTACAGTATTTAACAGATTCATCTTTAGGAATGACCGATATCCAAATTGTCCTAGGAGCTGAAAAAAATGCAAAAGGTTTACCGCCGATTGAAGAAATGACTCGTGAGGCTCAAGAATTGGGCATCAAAGTTTTAGCCCCCATTTCACGAAATACATCAGATTCATTGAGCACGATAACAACCCCGATCAATGTCTTGTTTGCCTATGGAAATCTTATGGAGAGCACAGGAATCAGAGAATGGAGCGGTGATTCTAAAACTGTTGACCCCGAAAAAATCGATGAAATCGCATCGTCGGATATTTTTTCGATATCCGAAGAAAGAAGCTATGTCATTTTGGATGCATTTGACGCCGATCATCAAACAAAAACAAAAGTTAGGATAGACAAAGATTTACTTGCATTTTTTAAGCTAGTCGAGAAAATATTGTTTATGCCTGTCCCTACCGAGGTATTTTTGTTGACTCTTAAAACAGGTGTTCACAATGATATTAATTATTATAAAAATAAAATTAATGATTTGAAAGACGAAGAAAAATGGTGGGAAGAAAAAGGAACGAAGGAAATTCCTGTTTCAAAATTAAAACGAAGACACGCCACATCATTAATCAAATTAATTGGCATGATGAATTATTTAAGAGATAGCGATTCTTCCGTAAAGGATTTTACAGAAAATAATATTATAGATGTTTTGGATCTTGAGGATGGGAATTATTTTGTTCTAGATGGAAATCATAGATCAGACTTGGCAGGGCTGTCAGGACTTGAGAATATCACGGTAAGAATATTTAAAATTAAAGAGACTTTTGATGAAATAGAGGAATTATTAGATGAGATTTCTTTTCAGAATCAATGGCTAGATCACGATGGTAAGCTTAATAAATTTTCAGAGAATTTTTTTAGTTCTATTAGGAAGTTAAAAGAAGTTGCGGAATATTTTCCAGAATTTGTTGAGTATCAGGTCAAGGAAGGAAGCGAAGGGTTTGATGAATCAGTCTTAACTTGCAGAATTCCCTCGTCAATTGATATTAATGATTTTGAAATAGACAGTGCTTATCATTATTTGGAATGGCTCGCAGACTTATTATTTGAAGAAATGCCCGAAATTAAGTTTAACCTTCGCAAGGGGTTGAATGAATCAGTGAAGGAAGGTATTTTTCAAAAAGGTGAGAATGGGAATATTTTTAAAGCGATCAACAGATTTTCTCAAATCGGTAAAATTTCAAATGAGGATCCTTTCAACCCTAGGGGCGGTATCGATTCCAACGCCACAACCTCATCGTCGGATATAAAAGGTGGCATCGACCCCGCCGATACCGCATCGTCAACATTCGAGATTGGAAAACAAATGGGTCCTCTTGGGCATCTGATAGCTGGAGGTGAGAGCACAGGAAGATCAGGAAGAGACACGAGGGAAGTCATCAAAGTCGATTGGGAAAACGATGAGATTTTAAATCAAATTTACAAGAATGCAATAAGCCACCTTGATAAGTCTAAGGCTGATCAAGATACTCTTTTATACAAGCTTGATTATCTCGAAAGTGTTTATGACGCTGTTGATGCTGCGATTCGATATGATGAGTATGCTTTTAGCGATAAGGCAGGAGAAGAAGTCCTTATTGGCGAGACTCTCGAAAAAGGTGGGGTTTGTCGCCATATGGGAATTTTAGTTGCCTCTGTTCTTGAAAAAATGATTAAAGAAGGCTATTTGCGCGGTAAAGTTTATTATGTTAGAGGTCCAGGGCACGGTTGGGCCGTATACCAAGCAAAAAGTGGATCATATAGAGTTTTCGATATCGCACAGAATTATTTTGGAGATGTAGATAAAAAATATTTTTCTTCACACGGGATGTTTGAAACTTATCATCAAGCATTTGAAAGAACTGTTTTGCCATCTATAAAAAGCTATCAACAGGCTGATTTACAATTAAATATTAAATTGACTCAAAGAAAATCTATTGAGATTGAATACTCGAAGCCTATCACGATCGATTTATCTGGCGTAGAAAAATTAAAAATTTCAAAAAATGTTGATTTGGAGGAATCGGATCCTCTTAAAGAAATTGCCAATCCAAGAATTAATTTTTATATTACAGATGAAAAAGGAGGGTATAAAGCGTTGCGAGATGATGAAAGTGTCATCCTTGGAAGAGAGTACCTTCAAGATAGATTTCCTCAGCTGAACAATAAATATATTTCAAGGATGCATATAACAATAGTTAGGCAAGGAGATCGAATAATAATCAAAGATGGCAATTCTAGGTCTTCTGCAAATGGAACGTATGTAACTTATTATCGGCAGGTACAAGCCGAAGATTTAGACAGCGAGAATTATTATACTAAGTTTGGAGTTGCATCATCCAATCTTAAAGGCGGTATTGACTTTAACGCTGAAAATATGAACGTGACCACCAAAGGAGATGAGATTGATTTTGATATTCCTTTGGATCTGCAAAATATCACCTCTAGTAGCATCGAAGGATTTGTGCCGATTATCATTAACATTACACCTGTGACGGATTTTATGGGATTGTTGGGGCTAAGAGAAGATGATTTAAAAGAGAATGATGAAAAAGAAAAGCATCTAAGTTATGTAGATGATTCATTTGTAGAGCCTATGCTGTGTTGTCAAAGTATGCAGGTTTATGATAAGAAAAAAAGTTAATAAAGAAAAGGGCCGCAAAAATATTTTTGCGGCCCTTTTTTATATGAAAGATATACCGTTTCTAGCGAACCCGTGTCACCTTCGAGGTGGACCTTGGGTTTTTCTAAAAAGACGTTGTTTGATCGATAGAAGGAAAACTGATATTTAAATTCTAAGATAAGAGCCCCCGCCAAAAGGCGGGGGCTCTTTATGTTTTTTTATTCTGTTTATCGCTTCTTTATCGCTGGCGCGGATAGATCGCTGCCAGATTTTTGCGCAGATGCCAGATAATTCTTTCCTTGTTGATTTTCTGTTAGGTCTTGATACGTATATGTCGCTGGCTTAAATTTGTATCCTGTCTTTTGCGCGACGACATTACCGCTAAATCCATAAACAACACTGATAGTATATTGCCCATTTTCATCGGTGGTGGCTATGCTGAGACCTTCCTCATTGATCATATCAACTCCGACTACAGCTATATCGTTGGGCATGGAATAAACTATACCAGAAATATTAAGCGTTTTTGGGGTTGCCTCATAGTTCTGATTTATTTGATCATTCTCAATATTCGTATAGCTTCGGCTTATTGGAGTAAACGTGTATCCTGCCTTGAGCGGTGTTAGCGAATCACTAAAGCCATAATCCACCGTGATACTATAGATTCCATTCTCATCGGTGGTGGCTATGCTGAGACCTTCCTCGTTGATCATATCAACTCCGCTTATTGCCATATCATTGGGCATGGAATAAACCATACCGGAAATGATTAAGGTTTCTGGGTCAGCTATAAAATTCCAGACCTTGTTTTTCTTAAGAGAGGGATCTGCGTAGCTTTGAGGATTAAAGGAATAGCCTTCCTTTTGAGCTATGACGCTCACATCGCTCCAGATCGCAATATCTGAAAACGCGTATGTCCCGTCAGGATTGGTTTGTATGGTTTGGTCGTCTTCTCCGGCGACGTTCAAAGTGACAGCAACGCCTTCTAATCCCTGTCCTTGATGGGTCACTGTTCCTGATATGCTTAACAAGGGCCAGAAGTATGCCACCACACCATAGTTTTTCGTAACGTTTGTGATTTGAAGGGGATTGATCGGATCTTCAAAGATTTCCCCACACAAGCTTCTCCAGTAATAAAATTCATGCCCTGGATTGGCCGTGGCTAAGACAGGGGTGCTGTCTTGACCATAGGCGACTGTTTCGCTCTGCAGGCTTACAGAGCCGCCGGGTGTAGCGAAATAGGTGATGGTAAACTGTTGTAAAGCAAACTCAGCAGTAACGCTAAGATCACCATAAATAGGACCATCTGTTCTCTCTGCAGCAGTTACTCCATCTGACCACTGTACAAATGAATATCCTGTATCAGCCACAGCTGTGACAGGAGAACTATTGCCCCCACAGACAATAGTCTGTGGTGTTGGACCGGAGATGCTGCCGCCTGGCCCCGCGGTGTAGGTTAAGGTGTACTGATTAATGGCAAACTCTGCTGTCACATCAAAGTTGGCATAGATCGGTCCATCAGTTCTGTTCGGCGTCATTATCCCGTCCGACCATTGCATAAAATGATAACTGGTATTGGGTTGGGCAATAACCTCTGTTCCGTATTGACCCTGAGTTACGAATTGAGGGTTTTGACCTTGAATTATGCCCCCATTTTGAGCATTGTAACTTAGTGTGTATTGAGTATTTGTATCTAAATTAAAATCTTGTTGCATTAACGGGAACAAATCTCCGCCAGGATTAATGTAATGATAAAATGGCTCTCCACTTTGGTATGTAAGAAAACCAATATCATTTCCTTGAACATCACAAGCTTTTACTTTAAAGTCTCTAAAGCGATTTGGCAGACTAAGGACATAGACCCCCTCTTCGTCAGCAACTCCTAAGAGTTCATAGGTGTCATATTCGCGTAGCTGATATCCAGATTCTACGACGTGCGCACCATTAATTCTTATTACTCCCATAATGATAGTTTGCACCTTATGACCTTTGAAATCTTGATCTACAATGTTTTCAGTAACATTGAAATATTCATAAAATGGTTCCTCTGTTGGATCTGTGCGAAGGTCCCAATATGTTTCTGGATCAGGGTCGATGGCTTCTACTAATAAATGTTGGTTACTTGCAATTTCGAAAGAATAGACGCCATGTAGGTCTGTTTCAGCCAGAAAAATATGACTGTTTACCGTCTGGATAATCATTCCTTTTGTAGGATTTGCACCGCAACCAGAAAGCACCGTCCCTGAAATGGTATAGGTTTCGACATTAGGATTTTCTGAGTAGTCCTGATTAATCCAATCTTGATTAAGATCCATGTATTCACGATGTTCTGGATAAAAAACATGTCCTGATTTTTCTGCATGAACGCCAAGGTCTGTCCATCCATGTTCTTTATGGAATTCATAGTATCCATTTTCAACTGTCATAGCTAGCTCTTCATTATTTTCACCTAAAATTTGAACATTCTCCACGCCTTCACCGTTAACATCGGTTGCAATACCCGATATAGTGTAATGAGGGCGAATTTTGTATCGAAAGATATAAAATTCTTTATTCTCTGCTTTATACTGAGGAGTTGCTGACATTCCATCTTGCCATATCCACTGCGATGGCGTATTTGGATCGAGAGGTCCGTTCTCTATATGATACGTTTGTCCCTCGAAAGTATAGGTATATGCAACCCAATTTAGACGTGTTCCCCAAGGAAAAACTCCATAATTAATCCAATCGCTAACGGGAGAAAATTCTGGGTTAGTATCTAATACGCTCTGTAACAGACTTGCGCTAGGTTTTGTCGAATGATTCCCGGTATTCCATGGAGAAATATCTGCCCCATAAACTTCCCAGTCTGGATTTGTATAAATTGTTTGATTGGTATCTAGAAATTTGATTTGACCGATCAATGCCTGACCAGAAGCTTTATCACTAAAACCAACAATATAGATATACGAATCTGGAGCTACCGTAAAAGCACGAGAGTAGACTTTTTCCCATTGAATACCGTCGTCGTCTCTAAAGTCATACACCAACTCTCCAGTCTCAGGATCCTGGTGATAGACCGCGAAATAATTATCCGCGGCAAAACTGGCAAGAACGTTGACGGGTTCGACCGCGCCGCCTTCTTTTTCGAAGACATACACTGCGCCTGTGTTAATTTGAACGCCATCTCCATTTAAAGCTCCAGCAAAAGCAAAATCTTGAGATATTGAAACGGACATCCCAAGCTTATCATTTGGTTGTCCATCACTTGCGATAATTTGCTCAGCCTCAATCCATGACCCATCTGAGTTTTTCTCTAAAAAATAGACAGCACCAGTCCATCCAGAGTGCGCGGGCGACCCAATGATTGCTTTGCTTCCCGAAATAGCTGTATCAAACCCAAAGACCAAGTCGTTTGCCATATCGCTTGCTGTTATTTTTTGTTCCTCTTGCCAAAAATTCTCTGCGTTTTTATTAAATACATAAACAGCCCCAGCATCTACGAAGTTGCTTAAATCTGCGTAAGGAGCACCAACGAGCAAGGTGTTGCCTGATAAGCTGATGCGATTAAATTGATCTCCGTTAGTAGCATCGCTGGCAGTTAATTTCTGCCATTCTTGCCAAACACCATCATCATCTTTAACAAAAATATAAACAGATCCTGGCGCATCCCCATACATTGAAGATGTTGATATTGCTAAGATGTTTTGGTCGGCAGATATTTTCCAACCAAAATTATTTGAATATATAGGGTCGCTTGGAATGATTTTTTGAGTCTCTTCCCACAAACCATCAGAATTTTTCATAAAAACATATGCGGCCCCAGCCTTTTCGATACCATTGATATTAGCGTAAGGTGATCCTACAATAACTAGTTCTTCTGATATATAAGACGAAAAACCAAAAAGACTTTCGTTCGAAGCATCGCTTGCCACTAATTTTTGATTCTCAGCCCACTCGCCATTTAAGTTTCTTGTAAAGACATACGCAGCGCCAGCTTGATTTATTCCGTTTAAACTCGCAAAAGGACTTGAAATTAAGGCAGTTTCGTTATCGATTGAAACATATTGGCCAAAATTATTATTGGCGTTAGCATCGCTTGCCACTAATTTTTGATTCTCAACCCACTCGCCATTTAAGTTTCTTGTAAAAACATACGTAGCTCCGGCTTTACTTGTTCCGTTAACGTTAGCGTATGAGGCCCCAATAATCAAAGTGTCTTCTGATGATGCAAGGTGGTAAAAGCGATCATAGGTCAGTCCATCGCTTGCTAAAATCTTTTGTTTTTGCACCCAGTCGCCGCCTGATTTTCCAGAATCATCCTTTGGTTCCGGGTCTTCTTCCTTAAAGAAAGACTCCGGGATGCGGTTAGGGGTTGTTGGTTTCTTAGTATTAGCAGTCGCTGATTCGGTCTTGATATTACGAGTAAATGCTTTTGAGCCATCGATCGCAGCCGAAAGGACTTGGCCTGGAATTGAAAAGTTTAGAAAGATGACTAGCGTTAACAGCCTGGCTAAAAATTTATTTCTCATTTTTTTCTCCTGTTTTGTTGCGTGTTAAACAAGTTGGGCCCTATTCTCGAAAAGGTGAGAATAGGGCCCGATAAAAAGCTTTTATTCTTTCGATAGCTCAGCTCTCCGCGTTATGTCTGCGGAGCTGTGGCTTTGCGTACCCGGGTTGCCCCGAGTTTGCCTTTTCGAGAATCTTAATTTTTCTGACTATAAAAGAGCGATTTACTTATCTAATGAAAGTATAGCATGCGATTTAATCAAAAAAGGTTATTTTCAAGGTCTTAGGCAAGCGCTTTCTTGAAGAAAGAAAGAAGGCGCGTAAGAATCTTCATCAGCGTCGAGTAATTGTCTTAGGTTGGAAAAAATTGGGATGAAGGGAGGCTTAAAAAAAGATAAAAAAAAGAGCCCCCGCCAAAAGGCGGGGGCTCTTTATGCTTTTTATTCCTTATCTATTTTTTCTCATTCTGAGAACTGCCTTTCTTTTTTGATTGCATGATGAAATCTTGATCAAGAAAATCCCGATCCAGAATCGAATAATATATGGTTTCTGGTTCAAACGCTACTCTAGACAAGGACACAGTATGGGTAATGTCTAATAAGCCAAAAAAAGGATAGATGATGGTGTATTCACCTTGGTTATTAGTATAGCTTTCGTACATCGGAGCTGTTGTATTGTAAACACGTGCGCCTTCAACCGGAGTGCCGTTACTATCTAAAACTTTTCCTTTAATATAAGGCACCATAGTCGGATATCCGATCCACCAGACATCTCCTACAGGTAAAGGCCCTCCCATTTGAGGCAGGGTCCAATTATACACCAGAGTGTCTTGTTGGAGGTTTTCTATTTTAAATGGACCTTCTTCTCCGATCAGGGCAAAGAATGAAACCAGAATTTCTCCGTTCGCCGGCCGATACAAAGCTATGTTACCGCTCCAGCCTCTGGGTTTATAAAATTCGAAATGTCCTTGTTCATCAGTAAATACTCCTAGATGTTCGATAATTTCATAAGAATCAGGGTCCACATTAACAAGTTCAGCACCTATAAAAGGTCTGAATGTGTTATCGTTTTTAGCCGGTGGCGCGAAGAATGCTTTGCCCGATACGGTACAGGTCTCGCCAATGACTTCTGATGCCATATAGTCTTGATTGATATGGTGTTCTTGCAAATTATAATATGGTCGGCTTAAAGGAGCAAAGACATATTCTTCTTTTTCTGGATACAACGTGCCGCTCCAACTCTGAGGCTTGGTAATCGAATAATTGCCATCGCTGGTTGTTGTGAACAACACATACGCGCCTTCCTTAATATTGACATCCGCTAATCCTTCGCCATTTAAGGTTACTTTTCCACTAATGGTGTAAACCGAGGTTTGGCTATTAAAGTCTTGATTGTAATAATTCTGATTAATTTCCTCATATTGATAAAAAACTTCACCTGTGACCGTCGTAAAGTCAAGGAACAACCCTTGTGGATCCACTGCTTGTGTTTTAAAAGAAGTATCTTTATCAGCTAGAAAGCTATAGGTTCCATTGGATTGGCTGATCGCGTAGGTAATGGATGGATTGTCCACATCTTTGATCGCAATACCCGCTAGTCCAACATTATCAGAGCTGACTTTGCCTTCAACAACATACTGGCTTGGATCTTCAATAACAAAAGTGCCTGTTTGAAATGGCGACCCGATAAAAGCGGTATCAATAGATTGCACTCCCCAGAAATACTCTCCTGGCTGAAGGTCTTCTAAAACAAACGAAAGACTCTGACCCTGAGAACCTGGTCGAGAGATTCTTCGATATCCTGTGTTAAGATCTGCCATGGGTGAAATAATATCCACCTCATTTGGAGCGCTGCCCACAAATAGATTGTAAGTTAGTCCATTCGCAGGGGTGTGGTCATCTGTTCCTTGATCCCAGATAAGTTCAATAATTGTTCCGTTGGGATTCAAGATCGTTTGAACATTCTGAGGAGGCTCCGGTGCCTGGTTGGGCAGGGTAGTGATATTTTTGAGAATACGCATTTTATTAGCAGATTGGCTTCTGGATACTACATCAAGACTATGGTCGCCATTATAGTCGCCAGCGTTAAATCCTGTAGCTTCTACTCCATTAATGTTTCCCGCCAAAGTAAATCCGCAGTTTTGATCGCCATAATAAACATTGGGAGACGGGCCACTGACAATGTCAATATACCCATCATTATTGAAATCTCCCCAAGCACTTGAGCCAGGAATTTTGGTAATAGCTCCACCATCACCTATGTCAGTAAAGGTAAAATTGCCATTGTTTCCAAAGATTCTTGTATTACTTTCTCCGAAGGTATATAAAATCACATCTTGTTGACCGTTGTTGTTGATATCAAATACAAAGCTATGAGATCTTGATAAGAAATTGTCAGGAGAAACATCCGTAAAAATACCATTACCATCATTGCGATATAAGCATGGTTTTCGGCCAGGTATTGTGTAGAAAATATCGAGCATGCCATTATTGTTCAGATCAACCAGCTTAGGCGCCGATTCAGGCACAAATCTCTTGACAAACACATGAGAGACGCTACCATTTTTTTCATACACGAGTGGTCGAAGCACGTGTATTATAAGTTGACCATCAATGATTCCATCATTTCTTAAAATAATGCCGCCTGTTTCTTGACTGGATCCTGTTCCCACCTCCCCAGCGATTACTATGTCCAAATCACCATCGCCATCGATATCTCCATTGGTAAAACGAGTGTTGGACGTAAAAGGTTCACCAACAATATTGATATTAGAAAAAGAAAGGTTACCGTTATTGATATAAAGCTTAACAGGGTCGTTGTTTAATGATACTAAAACTAAATCGAGTAAATTATCATTGTTAATGTCTAAAATATTAAACGCCTTTACCGCAAAAGGCGTATTAGGTGTTAAAGGATTTTCTTTGCGAATAAAAATATTATTGTTCATATTTTCGTAAATCGAGAAAAGAGCGTATTGGCTGCTTCCACAAACGAGATCAAAATCACCATCATTGTCAAGATCGGCCCATGCGGTTGTGGTGGCGGCAGAGCCGTTAATATTTGGATTGATCGCTTCAAAAGGAATGCTTCTTGAGTCTTTTTGAACTAAGCTATC
This sequence comes from Candidatus Omnitrophota bacterium, assembly GCA_028693815.1. Classification (NCBI taxonomy): domain Bacteria; kingdom Pseudomonadati; phylum Candidatus Omnitrophota; species Candidatus Omnitrophota bacterium. Next base: position 7,408 of record JAQUUP010000017.1, on the reverse strand, counting down.
TTCAAAAAACTCATTCGGTATTTTCTTTAGCGAAATGTCTTTAGTATCATCAGGAAGCTCTTGCTGGGTGCGGATATTACGGCTAAAGGGTGTAACATTTTTTTCTGCCTTGAATGTATCAAAAGGCTTACTAAGTGCCGTGCTAAAATCCATGGATACAAAAGCTGTGACTAAAATCGAAATAATTAATAATTTCTTGTTCATTGTGCCCCTCCTTAAGGTTTTTAATATCTTTATAAACACGTTGGGCCCTATTCTCGAAAAGGTGAGAATAGGGCCCATAAATCTATTCTTCTGGCTTTGCGTCGCCTGATCCCTCAGGGCTTGTCTTTATCCCACTAGACAATATTTTTATATGTTTTTTCTAATAGGACGTTCGAAAAGTTTTCATTTCAAATTTTAAAAGAACAGTTTTTATTTCTTTTAAAAAGATAGCATGAGAACATTGAAAAACAAGGTCGTTTAGGAGGAAGGTGAGCAAACGCTTTCTTGAAGAAGGAAAAAATATGCGTAAAAAAACTTCATCAGCGTCGAGAAATGGTTTTAGGGCAGTGAGAAATTGGGATGAAAGGAGGTTTAAAAAAAATGAAAAAAAGGTCACAAAATAATGTCTTGCGACCTTCTGGCATTTCTGAGATTTCGTTAGTTATTGGTTCAGCACAGCCTTAAATTTCTTGGTTAAAAGAGGAATAACTTTAAATACATCACCCACAATACCATAATTTGCAACGGTAAAGATGGGTGCGCTAGGGTCTTGGTTGATCGCAATGATGATGCGAGAGGATTGCATTCCAACCAGATGTTGAATCTGTCCAGAGATGCCACAGGCGATATAGATTTTTGGGCAGACTGTTTTTCCTGTTTGGCCGACTTGATGGGAATATGGAATCCAATCGCTGTCAACAGCCGCCCGAGAGGCACCGACAGCCCCGCCTAAGACCTTGGCAAGGTTTTCTAAGATTTCAAAATTCTCTGGCCCTTTCATCCCTCGCCCACCAGAAACAATAATATCTGCTTCTGCAATATTGATCGTGGATGTCACTTCTTCAACAATGTCTAAGAGTTTTGTTCGAGAGCTTAGGAGTGTCTTGGAAACGGTTTCTTCAATGATTTCTCCTTTTCGAGAAGTATCGATATCCGCTTCTTTAAAAACTTTATGCCGAACAGTTGCCATTTGAGGGCGATGGTTTTTGCTTAAAATAGTGGCCATGATATTTCCGCCAAATGCGGGTCGTGTTTGCATCAAGAATTTTTCTTTTTCATCGATATCAAGTCCTGTACAATCCGCGGTGAGGCCGGTGTGCAGTTTTACGGCAACACGCGAGATTAAGGATCGGCCAATAAATGTTGCGCCACACAAAAATATTTCTGGCCTGTGTTTACGAATCAAATTAACCAAAACTTTTGTGTATGGTTCATCTAAGAAATTTTCTAGTTCAGGGGCATCGACAAAATAAACTTTGTCTGCGCCGCGATGAATCAGCTGCTGAAGATTGTCTTTGATATTGTGTCCAAGGACAACACAACAAACTTCTGTATCTAATTTTTTAGCAAGATCTTGAGCTTTCCCCAAAAGTTCGTAAACAACAGATTGGATGACACCTTTTTTTTGTTCACCAAAAACCCAAATTCCTTTATAGTCTTCCAAGTTTGGTGTTTTGCTAGAATCGCGTTTAAGTTCAATCGCGTCAAATTTGCAAGAATCAACACAGGCGCCGCAGAGTGTGCATTTGTCTAGATCTATAACAGCTTTCTTGTTGACCATTGTGATCGCTCCAAACGCACAAACCTTGACGCAAAGGGTGCATCCGGTACATTTATCTGTAATCACTTGTATACTCATTTTAAACTAACCTATCCTTTAGCAAATCAGTGAGTTTTGTTGTTGTGTCTTCTGGTTCACCCTCAAAGATTTCTCCTCTAGGACGAGGAGGTGGAGTAAATATTTTTGAAACCCATGTTGGAGAACCCATTAGCCCAAGGCGCACTTCATCAAGGTCTAGGTCGATGGCTTTCCATGTTGAGATGATTGCTTTTTTTGCTTTCATTCGCCCTTTTAGGGAAGGGATTCGAGGTTCATTGATTTCTTTGACAACGGTCAAAAGACAAGGAAGCGTTGTTCTAACAATATCAAAACCTTCTTCGGTCATGCGTTCAACACGAGCAACGTTATCCTTAATTTCTTCAATCTTTTTAACATACGTGACTTGAGGGATGTCCAACTGTGTTGCAATGCCAGGACCGACTTGCGCTGTATCTCCGTCCGAGGCCTGCTTTCCGCAGAGAATAATATCAAAATCTTTAATTTTCTTAATTGCCATAGCAAGCGTGTATCCTGTTGCAAGTGTATCCGATCCTGCGAATGCGCGATCGCTAATCAGATAGCCTTCGTCGCAACCCATTGAGATAGCTTCTCTCAAAACAGCTTCGGCTTGAGGTGGTCCCATGGTAATGACAATGGTTTTTCCGCCATATTTTTCCTTGAGGCGCACACCTTCTTCAATAGCATAGGTATCAAAAGGGTTGATAATAGATTCAACGCCTTCACGAATGAGCGTATTTGTTTCTGGGTCGATACGAACTTGCGTTGTATCGGGGACTTGTTTAATGGAAACAATAATATTCATGTTATTTTGAAGTTTCCTTAATTAAGTTGAGTGCAATAATATTTCTTTGGATTTGATTGGTGCCTTCGTAGATTTGAGTGATTTTGGCATCGCGCATAAATTTTTCTGCAGGATATTCATGCATGTATCCGTAGCCTCCAAGAATCTGGACTGCATCTGTTGACACTCTCATGGCTGTATCAGAGGCAAACATTTTTGCCATGGCCGAATCTTTTGCTAAATTTTTCACTCCAGCATCAATTTGTCGTGCAGAGGCATAGACTAAAGCGCGCGCTGCTTCAACTTGCGTTGCCATATCCGCAAGCATGAATTGAATGCCTTGAAAACTTGAAATCGGTTTTCCAAATTGCTTTCTTTCTTTGGCGTATTTGACGGCAACATCCAAAGATCCTTGGGCGATTCCTAAAGCTTGAGCGCCAATGCCTGGTCGAGACATATCAAAAGTGCGCATGGCAATAATAAATCCTTGGCCTTCTTTGCCAATTAAGTTTTCTTTAGGAATTTTACAATCTGTAAAAATAAGTTCTCGTGTAGAAGATGCGCGAATACCCATTTTGTCTTCTTTTTTTCCAAAGGTAAATCCAGGAGTATCTTTCTCGACGATAAAAACACTAGCGCCGCGGGCACCTTTTGATTTGTTGGTCATCGCAACAATAGTGTAAATTTCTGCATCACCACCATTGGTAATAAAATGCTTGGTTCCGTTTAGGACATAATGATCGCCGACTTTTTTAGCGGTTGTTTGCATGGCACTGGCATCAGAACCAGCAGCTGGTTCTGTGATACCAAAAGCAGCTAATTTTTTACCTGAGGCGATGTCTGGAAGATATTTTTCTTTTTGTTCTTCGCTTCCAAATAAAAGGATAGGGTCTGTTCCAAGCGCTGTGGCTGAAAAGGCAAGGGCGATACCAGCACATCCTCTTGAAAATTCTTCAATGGCGATGCATAGCTCCATGAGTCCGCCACCCATGCCGCCGTATTTTTCGTCGATGTATACGCCAAAAATATCAGAATCGGCCATGACTTTGACAATGTCCCAAGGAAATTTTTCTGTTTTATCAAGCTCTCCAGCGACTGGGATAATTTTTTCAACAGTGATTTCGCGGCAAAGATCCCGAAGCATCACTTGTTCTTCAGTCAATAAATAATCCATTATAACTCCTCCGATTGATTGAATAAAATAATATCTAATTTAGTCTCTATGAAACTTTTCCATACTACCACACAGTTGCCGTGCTAGGCAATATTTTTTTTGATTTTTCTTTTTGTTAAATCAAATTGTATTTTATGATAAAAATATATATACATTTGGTTATTTTTTGATTATTTAGAGATAGTAATGTTTGCTAATATTCACAAAGCAATGAAATATTTGCTTTGTCTTCAACAATCTTTTCATTTTTTTGAGGAATGCAGACGATGTTATAAAAAACTCTTGATTTCTTGTATTTTCTGGGTAAATGTAAGATATGTAAGTTGATGTAATTATATGTAATCTGATGGCTAATATAGGACTCTAATCGTAGTTTGTTGATTTTTATGATAAACAACAGATTATATAGAAAAAAATATGTAAAATAACTTGACATACAAACTTTAATGTAATAAAGTAGTTCTCAAAGATAGTTAATGTTATCAATAAGCTTAATACGATTCAATAAGCAATAAATAGGAAGAAAACGAAGTGGCCATTAATTCATTAATGACTATAGAGGAAGTTGCTGATTATTTGCGCGTTAAAAAGCGCACTGTTTATGATTGGTTAAAAAAAGGGAAGATCCCTGCAATTAAAACAGTCGGGCAATGGAGATTTAAAAAAGAGAAAATTGATCAGTGGTTGGAAACTCAGAATCAAGGAGGGGGAGTATGGCAAATATAAGCAAAACTGATCTTATTGAAGATCTACGTGCGCTTGTTGCCGAAATTTTAGAGTCAGATCCATCGGAAATTGACGGGGACGCGAATTTTGTTAAGGACCTTGGGATGGACTCTATGATGGCGTTAGAAATTCTGGCAGGGATTGAAAAGAAATATAAAATTGTAATCCCAGAGGACACATTACCAAAATTTACAACGCTAAATGCAACAGCAGGGATTGTTGACGATATTATGACAGGAAAGACATCTGCGTAATAGTTTTTGTATTCTTCTTTGTAGACCTTACTTTAAGGAAAGGGTATCAATATGTATTTGAAGCGAATTGAAATTTTTGGATTTAAATCTTTTGCAGATAGGACTATCTTAAATTTCGAGCCGGGCATTACTGCCGTTGTTGGTCCTAATGGTTGCGGAAAAAGCAATGTGTTTGACGCTATTCGATGGGTTTTAGGTGAGCAGAGCATAAAAGAATTAAGAGGCTCTTCTAGAGAAGATGTTATTTTCAATGGAACCAATAAAAGAGCGCCTTTAAATTTTGCCGAAGTCAGTCTTACTTTTTCCAACGAGACCAAAGTTTTCCCTATAGAATATGATGAAGTTACTGTTTCAAGAAGATTGTTTCGCTCTGGCGAGAGCGAATATCTTTTGAACAAAACACCTGTTCGCTTAAAGGATGTTTTGGAGCTTTTTATGGGAACTGGCGTGGGAGCAGAGGCTTATTCTTTGGTGCAGCAGGGAAAAGTAGATTTGATTGTTAGCGCTCGACCAGAAGATCGACGTCTTATTTTTGATGAAGCCGCAGGCATTACAAAATATAAATCCAAAAAACGTGAAGCTTTAAATAAATTAAAAGATACCGAAGGCAATTTGTTGCGTAGCAACGATATTACGATTGAGGTTAAACGCCAAATTGCATCGATCGAGCGTCAGGCAAAAAAGGCGCAGCGCTATAAAGAATCATTCGAAAGGCTTAAAGCGCTGGAGTTTATTTTTGCGGAACATCAGTTGTCTACTTTCGGACAAAGACAAGATGAGCTTCAGAATTCCTTAAATGATTTTCAAGTCGAAGAACAAGCGCTTCACGATCAGTTAGAATCTTTAAATGGTTTGTTGTCTCAAGAAAACAATTTGATTTCTGAATTAGATGAAAAAGCTAATGAACTTCATCGAGAAAGTATTAAAGTTGAAAATCAGATTGAAATGGAAAATAGGCAAATCGGTTTTAATGAAGAGCGCATTGTTGCGATTGATTTAAATGAGCAAAAGATTGAAGAACAAAAGAATCAGCTCAAAGAAAGATGTCGAACCCAAGAAGAAAAGATCAATTCTCTCAAAGCATCTTTTAAGAATCTCAAAGAAACAATTATCCGAAATTTAGAGACAGTCACGACGAGAAAAGATGATCTTGCTCAATTAGAGGAGAGTATTCGTGAAAATAAAAATGGAATCAAGCAGGAAGAAGAAGCTATTCTTGAGAAATCAACAGATCAAGTTCATTTGAAAAATGAATCAACAGAGATCATGAAGAATTTTCAAGGGTCTTTGGCGCGCAAGCGTCGTTTGGATCTTGAAAACAATAAAGTTCATTTAGAGAAGGAAGCGATTGATAATAAACTTCGAAGTGTTTCGGAAGACATTGACCGTTGTTCTGAGAGGATTGACGACCTTAAAGGAAATCAAGAGTCAAAGAAAAATGCGCTTGATCAAATCAAGCAAAGTTTTTTTGTTCTTGAAAAAACAATTAATGATTTAGAGAATTCGAAATTATCTTTGTTGTCAAAACGAGAATTTATCGAAGATATGCGCACTCAGTATGAAAACACGTCGGATCCTGTCGCCCAAGGAACGCTTTTAACATCACAACCACCGCTTGAGGAAGTCAAAGGAATTATCGGAAGAATCAAAGGTGTTCAAAGGTGTGATGAGTCAAAGCAAAGGGCGTTGGCTGAGCATTTTCAATCGGCTCAAGGAAACGGATTGTATGAGATTTCTTGCGAAACAAAGTTTATTGAGCTTGAGCCAGAGCAGATTACCATCAAAATTGAAGAGCTTGCATCTCAGATTGCATGTCATATTGAAGAAAAGAATCATATGGCAGGGCAAATTGCTGAGCAGCAAGAAGAAATTAATCATATTAATATGGATGTTCACCAGCATGAGCGAGAGCTTTCTCGACTTGAAGCAGACAAAAATAATATTCTAGATGAGTCAAGCAAGCTTTTAGAGGAACTTAATATTATTAGTCAGGAACTGATCGAGACAAAAGAATCTTTAAATGATTTAAAGTCTCGAGAAGATCATTTGATTGAGCAGCTTAATTTGATCGCTGATGAGATCGGTCATCTCAAAGCACGCATCAGTCAGCGTCAAGATGAGATTGCTGGAAAATCAGAGCAGAGAGAAGCTGTGATTGTTGAGATTGCGCAACTTCAAACCGAGCTTGATTCTTCTCGCGAGCAAGAAGCCGGACAAGAAGAAAACTTAAGAATTTTTGAAGAGACACTCAATGGGGGTGTTGAAGAATTGCATCGTCTTGAGTCAGAAGCGTCTGAGCGACAGGCAAAGAAAAAAGAACATATTCAGTCAAGCGAGCAGATTCGTTTTAAAATACAAGAGCTTGAATCGAAAAAGCAAAGCTTGAAGGAAGCCTTGACGGCATACGATAGTCAAAAAGAAGATGTTTACAATCGGATTTCTTTGATGCGTCCTCAAATTAAAGAGGTAGAAGGAAAGCTCGAAGAAATTCGTAGTGATGCGCATAACCGTCAGCTTAAGAAACAAGAATTGTCTTTTGGTCAGCAGAGTTTAAAAGACAAAATATCGCAAACATATAAAATTGATTTTGATGTAGTTCTTAATTAGTCAACGGAGGTCATTGAGTCCGCTGACGATTTTCAAAATGA